>DATACE010000083.1:0-10859 GCA_036259215.1 Burkholderiales bacterium
CGGCTACCACCACCTGGCCGACCAGCGGACGTTGCTCGGCATCCCGCACTTCTGGAATGTCGCCTCGAACCTGCCGTTCCTCATCATCGGCGCGCTGGGGCTTGCGCTGCTGCGCCGGCGGCCCGCGGGCGCCTCGCTCGCGTGGGCCGTCACTTTCGGCGGCACGGCGCTGGTGTGCTTCGGCTCGGCCTATTACCACCTCGACCCGAGCGACGCGACGCTCGTCTGGGACCGCCTGCCGATCGGCGTGGCGTTCATGGGGCTTTTCGCCGCCCTGATCGGCGAGCACAGCCGCATCGACGGCAACCGCCTGCTGCTGCCGCTGATCGTGCTGTCGA
Organism: Burkholderiales bacterium; assembly: GCA_036259215.1. GTDB lineage: Bacteria > Pseudomonadota > Gammaproteobacteria > Burkholderiales > SG8-39 > SCGC-AG-212-J23. The sequence goes on from DATACE010000083.1 coordinate 339, forward strand.
GCGGTGCCGTCTACTGGTGGCGCTTCACCGGCGACCTGTCCCTGTGGGTCTGGGTGCAGCTTGCGCCGATGCTCGCCACCATCCTCGTGCTTTTCCTGCCCGGCCGATACAGCCACCGCCGCTACCTCGCCTACGCGCTCGGCTGGTACGTGCTCGCCAAGGCCCTGGAGCTTCGCGATGCGCAAGTCATGGCGTGGACCGGCGGCGCGCTGAGCGGCCACAGCCTGAAGCATTTAGCCGCCGCCGCTGGCGTGCTGTGCCTTTACGCCATGCTGCGAATGCGCAGCGCTAGTCTTCCAGCAGCTCGCGCAGGCGCTCCGGCGGCACCCGGGCGCTGACCCCGGCGCGCTCCTCCTGCAGCGTCATCGCCACGCGGCAGTCCCGCTCCTCCCAGCCGCGCTGCATGGCTTCGCTCAATTCCGCGAGCGCGATTTCCCCGATCTTCATCGGCACGCCGGACTTGTGCGCGAGCTCCAGCGCGAGCGCGACGTCCTTGTGCGCAAGGCGCAGGCTGAAGGCCGCGGGATCGTACTTGCCCGGCAGGAAGTGCTCGGCCAACCGATCGAAGGTGCGCTTGCGCCCCGAAGCGCCCTGGCGCAAGGCGCGAAACAGCGCCGCCGGCTCGACGCCCGCTTTCACGCCCAGGGTGAAGATCTCCGCCAGCGCCGCCTGCACCGCGAAGCTCGCGCAGTTGTGGGCGAGCTTCGCCACCGTGCCGGCGCCGATCGGCCCGACGTACAGCACCTGGTCGCCGATCAGCCGCAACAGCGGCTCGTGCCGGCGGAATACCGCCTCGTCGCCGCCCACCCAGATGGCGAGCTTTCCGGCCTCCGCGCCGCGGGGGCCGCCGCTCACCGGCGCGTCGAGAAAACGGATGCGAGGAAGCTCGCCGTGCAGCCGGCGCACGGTGTCGGGCGAATTGGTGCTGAGGTCGAACCAGGCGGCGCCCGAGGGAAGCGCGCCGGCAACCTCTTCGGCCAGCGCTTCCACCTCCCGGGGCCCGGGCAGCGAGGTAAACAGCACTTCGCAGCCCTGCGCCGCCTCGGCAGCGCTCGGTTTCCACAGCGCAAAACCCTCCACTCGCCGCAGGTCGTGCGCCTGGACCTCGTGCCCGCCCTTCTGCAGGCTCGCCGCCATGTGCCGTCCCATGGCTCCCAGTCCGACGAAGCCGATTCTCATGCCTTGCGCTCCTGGAACACCTGCTTGGCCACGACCGCGGCGCTGCCCCCGCTCGGCCATCCGCAGTAGAAAGCCAGGTGCGTGATGACCTCGATGATCTCTTCCCGGGTCACGCCGTTGTCGAGCGCCCGCCAGAGGTGCCCCTTGAGCTGGTCCGGCGCATTCAGCGCGGTGAGCGCCGCGATGGTGATCAGGCTGCGGTCGCGCTTGGACAACCCCTTTCGCTCCCAGACATCGCCGAAGACGACCTGGTCGGTCAGCTCGCCGAGCTTGGGAAAGACGTCGCGAACCTGGCCGATGGTGGAAGGTGCGGGCATGGCGTTCTCCAAAATAAAAAGGCCTCCATCTTAACGATGGAGGCCTGCCCCTTTCCCTTGCTCGTTTTCCCCCTGAGCTAGCAGCCCTTGTTGTGCCCCTTCGCCCAACCCTTGCCCGGATGTTTCTTTCGCTTGTTGCATGACTCCTGGACCGCGACGTGCTGAGGCGTCTGACTCTGAGGCGCCTGACTCTGAGGCGTCTGACTCCTATTGAGATCGCGCCCGATCGCCGCGCCTGCCGCCCCGCCCACGCCGGCGCCGACGATTGCGCCGTTCTTGCCGCCGACTTCCTGGCCGATGGCCGCGCCCGCCCCGCCGCCGACCGCGCCGCCCACGATGGCGCCGGTGCGTCCCTTGCCCGTGGTGGTTGCCGCCGCACCGACCGCCCCACCCGCCGCGCCCCCGACTACCGCGCCGGTCTTGCCGCCGAGCGCCTGGCCGACCGCTGCGCCCCCCGCGCCGCCGAGCCCGCCCCCGATCGCGGTCTTGGCCGCGCTATCGCTCCACGCGGGTGAAACCGCCAGCGCGAGCGTTACAGCCGCTACTATCTTTGTTGTCCTGCTGAGCATTGTCTGCCTCCTGGTTGGGAGACAATAATCGTTGTGTTTTCATAAAGCTGTTAAAAGGATCACAGAATTGACTAGAGGTTCGCCGGAGTCGCCTTACGCATGTGTGCGGCTGGGCGCTTCGCTGCTGCTGATGACCATCGGCGGGGTCGGCATGTACAGCATGGCGGTGGCCCTCGCGCAGGTGCAGGCGGAATTCGCGGCGGACCGCGGCGGGGCCTCCCTGCCCTACACGCTCACCATGATCGGCTTTGGCTTCGGCGGCATCCTCATGGGACGCCTTTCCGATCGCTTCGGGGTGTTCGTGCCGGTGGTCATCGGCGGCGTGAGCCTGGGCTTGGGCTTCGTCGCCGCCGGCATGGCGCCGAACCTCCTGTCCTTCACGCTGGTGCACGGCCTTCTCATCGGCCTGCTCGGATGCTCGGCCACGTTTGCCCCGCTCGTTGCCGACACCGCCCTCTGGTTCAACCGCCACCGGGGTATCGCCGTGGCGATCTGCGCGAGCGGCAATTACCTCGCCGGCACGGTATGGCCGCCGATCCTGCAGCACTTTTTCGATACCGCGGGCTGGCGCGCGACCTACGTGGGCGTGGGCATCTTCTGCGCCATCTCGATCGTCGGTGTGGCGTTCATGCTGCGCCAGCGGCCGCCCGCCATCGAGACCCCGTCCGTCGGCAGCATGGCGGCCAGGCGCAGCGAGCTGCCGCTCGGCCTGCCGCCGAACGCGCTGATGGCGCTGCTTTCGGTGGCCGGCGTGGCCTGCTGCGTGGCGATGTCGATGCCGCAGGTGCACATCGTCGCCTACTGCGCCGACCTGGGCTATGGTGCGGCGCGCGGCGCGGAGATGCTGTCCCTCATGCTCGGCTTCGGCATCGTCAGCCGCCTGGTGTCGGGGTGGATATCCGATCGCATCGGCGGCCTGCGCACGCTGCTTCTGGGCTCGGCGCTGCAAGGCGTGGCGCTGGTGCTGTTCCTGCCGTTCGACGGGCTGGTGTCGCTTTACGTCGTATCGGCGATGTTCGGCCTGTTCCAGGGCGGTATCGTGCCCGCCTACGCCCTCATCGTGCGCGAGTACTTCAGCCCGCTCGAAGCCGGGACGCGCACCGGCATCGTGCTCATGGCGACGCTGTTCGGCATGGCCCTCGGCGGCTGGATGTCGGGCGCGATTTTCGACATGACCGGCTCCTATCGCGCGGCCTTCGTCAACGGCATCGCCTTCAACCTCCTCAACCTGACGATCGCGCTGTGGCTGCTGCGGCGCGCGCTGCGCCGCCACGAGCTACTTCCGGCCTAGCGCTTTCGCCTTCCACAGCTCCCAGGGCCGCTCGAGCGTGCCGCTGTTCGCCGCCCACGAGCGCCGCCCCTCCTCGTCGCTCAGGAACTCGATCGGACCCTCCAGCTGGCTCGCCTGGATCTGCAGCCGCGCGTTCATCTCGGTGTAGATCGCGCGATACACCACCGCAGGGATGCCCTCGGCCACCACGGTCATGCCGTGGCCGCGCATCAGCACGCAGGTGCACTCGCCCAGCGTCTTCGCGAGCGCCTGGCCGAGCGGCCGGTCGCGGATCAGCAGGTCGTTGTCCGGCCTTTCCTTGCGGATGTCGAACACCGGGGTGCCCGACCAGAGAAACGCGCCCATGTGGTAGATCGGCCGCAGCCGGGTACGCGTGACGCCGAACGGGATCACCGAAGGAGAATGGCTGTGCACCACGGCCGTCACGTCCGGGCGGGTGCGGTAGATCTCGCCGTGGATGTAGCGCTCGATGAAGCCCTTGCGCAGCTCGCCCCGGACCGGCTCGCTGTCGGGGCCGAGCTCCATGAGGTCGGCCGCCGTGACCAGCGCGGGAGCGCGCGAGCGCGACATGATGAAATGGTCCGGCCGCCGGTCGCTGCGTGCGCTGATATGGCCGTAGGCGTCGAGCACCTCGTGCATCGCCAGGATGCGGCTGCCGGCGACGAGATCGTCGATCAAGGCGCGGCTGGCGGCGATCTTCTTCGAGCCGGCTTTTTTCGCTTTTTTCATGTGAATCGCATTTTCCTCAAGTGCGGCGACGAAACATACAGAATCCCGATGGCGGCAGTCGCCGTCGCCGCCAGCGCGACCGAAGCTCCCCTCACCCCGAGCAGGTCCGACAGCGGGCCGGCGACGAACGCGCCGACCGAGATCATGGCGGGATACAGCATGGTGAGGCTGGAGATGCGCCCGCGCATTCCCTCGGGCGCCGCCATCTGCAGCATCGCCATGTTGCTTGCGGTGTGCGCCATCTCGGCGGCGCCGCCGAGCACGCTGAAGGCGAGCGCCGGAACGAGCGACGGGCTGGCGGCGACGCCGCCGATGGCGAGCGCCATCACCACGATCCAGGCTGCCTGGATGAGCGCCTGGCGCTCGGCCCGCGCCAGCAAGTTGGCGCCCAGCCCGCCTAACGTGCCGCCGACTCCCACCGCGGTGAGCAGCATGCCCAGGCCCTGCGGCCCGGCGCCGAACACGTCCTTGGCATAGATGGGAAACAGCGTGCCCCACACCGGCACCAGCAGAAAGTACGGCAGCGCGCCGAGGAATACGAGCATGCGCATCTTGGGCTCGCCGGCGGCAAAGCGCAGCCCTTCGAGCATGTCGGCGAACGCCGAGCGGCCCGGCACCGCCGGCGGCCGGCGCGGGAAGACCACCATCAGCACCATCGCGGCGGAGGCGGCGTAGAGCAGCCCCTGGATGAAGAAGCTGCCCGCCGCGCCCAGCCAGCCGATGAGGTAGCCCGCCGTGGCGGGGCCGAAGATGCGCATCATGGAAAAGCCCATGGTGTTGAGCGCCACCGCCTTCACCGCATCCTCGCGCGCCACCAGCTCGAACGCGGTGGTCAGGCGCGCCGGCCGGTCGAGCACGTTGGCCGAGCCCATCAGCACAGTAAAGGCGAACAGCATCCAGAGGCTTACCCGGTCGAGCGCGAGCGCCGCGCCGAAAGCGATCGACACCGCCGCGGCGAACGCCTGGCTCGTCTGCAGCAGCCGCCGGCGGTTGTAGCGCTCGGCCGCCACCCCGGACAGCGGCGCGAGGAGGAACATCGGAACCGCGCGCGCCCCCATGACCGCACCCAGCAGCGCGCCCGAGCCGGTGATCTCGTAGACCACCCAGCCGAGCGCCGCCTGCTGGATCCACTGGCTGGACCAGGAGAACAGCGACCCGGTCCACAGCCAGCGGAAGTCGCGGTAGGCGAGCGCCGAGGGCAGTCAGCGCCTCGCTGCCGTGGCGGGCGCCCCGCTCATGTTGCTGTCATAGCCGGGCACCACGCGCACGTCGACGACGCAGACGGCGCCGTTCTTAACTTTCTGGATGGCTTCCTGGATCGCCGGCCGGAGTTGCGCGAGCTCCTTTACCGGCCCGATCCCTTCGGCGCCCTGCGACCGCGCCATCATCGCGAGGTCGATGTCGGGCTGGTCGATGCGCTGGCCGATCCACTTATTCTCCACCGGCCGGCCGCGCGCCTTGGCCACGCGCTCCTGGTGCAGCTCGTCGTTGTAGAACGAGCGGTTGTTGGCGACCAGAACGAGGCAGGGAAGCTGGTAGTGCGTGGCGGTCCACAGCGCGGTGTTGCCCATCAGGAAGTCGCCGTCTCCCATGATGGCCGCCACCATGCGGCCGCTGCCCTTCAGCGCCAGCGCCGCCCCCACGGTCAATCCAGGCCCGGCGCCCACGCCGCCGCCACCCTCCGAGCCGAGGTAGTCCAGCGGATGGCGGAAGTGCCGGTAGGCGCCGTTCCAGCCCAGAGGCAGCTTGGACAGGCACACATCCATCCCCGCGGTGAGCTCGTTGAACACCGCGGCAAGCGCGCGCAGTGATAGCACTGCATCGCTTTCCCGGCTCGATGCCGGTTTGGGAGGAGCGAGCGGTGCTCTCGCCGGCAGCACGGGAAGCAGCGCCGACACCGCGATGTCCGGCTCGCACATCATGTAGACGTCGGCCGGCGGCAGGCCCTGGTAGTCCATGCTCCAGCCGCGGTGCACATGCGCGTCGCAGGACACGCGGATCACCTTCGCCGTCACCGGCGCATCGCCCCAGCCGGCCTTGAGCGTGCCGGCGGTATCCACCCAGTCGAGCGACAGGATCACGTCGGCGCCGCGTAGCAGCGTGCCATCCGGAAAAGTGGCCGGCGGCGCGGCGTGCAGCGCGTGGTCAGTGGGGAAGGCGGCGGCGGTCTTGATGTCGGTGAACACCTTGGCCTGCAGCTTCTCGGCGAGCGCCACCCGCGCGTTCCACGCCGCTTCGCTGCGCGCCACCCGGCCCATCAGGATTGCGGGCGCCTTGGCCTGCGCGAGCAGCCTGGCCGCCGCTTCGACGGCTTCGGGCGAAGGCAGCACGGAAGGCGGCGGCCGGAAGCGCGAGACGTCCGGAAGCGGCGGCAGCGGCCCGATCTTCTCCTCTTGCAGCGCCGCGTCCAGGTTGACGTAGGTCGGCCCGCGCGGGGCGGTGTCGGCCATCTGGACGGCGCGCAGCAGCGCCTCGTAGGCCGCCGGCACGGAAGCCGGCTGGTTGTCCCACTTGGTGTAGTCGCGCACCAGCGCGCCCTGGTCGGACGCGGTGTGAATCCAGTCGATCCACGGCCGCCGGCGCGCGGCGTCCCAGGGCCCCGTCGCGCCGAGGACCAGCATCGGCACGCGGTCGCACCAGGCGTTGAAGATGGCCATGGCGCCGTGCATGAGGCCCACGTTCGAGTGCAGCACGGCGCCCATCATCCGGCCGGAGGCCTTGGCATAGCCGTGAGCGATCGCGACCGCGGCCTCCTCGTGCAGGCATAGCAGCATCTGCGGCCGCTCGTTGCCCAGGTAGTTGACGATGCTGTCGTGCAATCCCCGGTAGCTCGCGCCCGGGTTGAGCGCGAGGTAGGGGATGTCCAGCGCGCGCAGCATGGCGGCGATGGCATCGCTGCCCCACACCGTGTCTTGCTGCGAAAGCGCCACCGGAATATCGCGTTGCGGGGATTTCATCGCAGCAGTTTACCCAGCACCGGGGCGGGATACGATGCTCTTTCACCAGACAGGTCATCTGGTACAGCGAATCCATCGTCGCCCACCCGCGCGCCAGCGGCTAGACTTGCGTGCATGAAAATCCTCGGAATCTGCGGCAGCCTCAGGAAGGCGTCTTACAACATGGCGGCGCTGCGCGCCTGCACCGAGCTCATGCCCCAGGGCATGACGCTGCACATCACCAGCATCGCCGACATCCCCATGTACAACCAGGACGTCATGGACGCCGGCATGCCCGACGCCGTCAAGCGCCTGCGCGGCGAGATCGCCGCCGCCGACGGCGTGCTCATGGCCTCGCCTGAGTACAACTTCTCGGTGCCGGCGCCCCTCAAGAACGCGATCGACTGGGCCTCGCGCGCGCCCAACCAGGTGTTCCAGGACAAGCCGGTGGCGATCCTCTCCGCTGCCGCCCCGGGGCCGCTGGGCGGGGCGCGCGTGCAGTACGACCTGCGCCGCATCCTGACGCAGCTGTGGGCCTATCCGCTGCCGCGGCCCGAGGTGTTCATCGGCATGGCCAATACCAAGTTCGACGCGCAGGGCAAGCTCACCGACGAGACCACGCGCAAGTTCCTCGGCGACCTGCTGAACGGATTCAGGGACTGGATCGTGCGGATGCAGCCGAAGAAGTAGGCCGGCGCAGCATCAGGGTGAGGACAAGCGCTACGGCCGACGTGGCGAGGACCACGGCGAAAGCCGCGTCGTAGGTGCCGGCGGCATCGAATACCAGCGCGCCGCCGTAGGCGCCGATGCCGCCGAACACCTGGTGCACCATGGTGATGAGGCCGGTCAGCGCGCCCAGGTGCTTCGTGCCGAAGCTCTCGCGCACGAAGAGTACCGTAAGCGGCGCGGTCACCAGGAAGGTGGCGCCGTAGACCAGCGCGAAGATGGCGATGGACGGCGCCGACTGGTCCATCGTGATGAGCGCGAACACCGCGATGCGCGCGCCGAAGGCGATCGCGGTCGCGAGCACCGGGCCGGTGCGATCGCTTATCGCGCCGGCCGCCAGCACGCCGATGAGCGCCGTGAGGCCCATCAGGGCGAGCAGGTTGCCCGCGAACAGCGCATCCAGCCCGCGGTCCTGCGCGAAAGCCACCACGTGCGTGCCGACGAAAAAATCGTGCAGCCCGCAGATCGCGTAGATGGCGAGCAGCAGCCAGAATTGCCGGGTACGCGCTGCGCTGCGCAGGCTGTCGCCGGCAGGCGGCGCGTGTCCTGACGACGGCGGCACGCGGCCCGGCAGCGCATAGATGAATAGCGGAATCAGCACGAGGTGCGCCGCCGCCAGCCACACGAACACCGAGCGCCAGCCGATCTGCACCAGCACCGCGGCGAGCGCCGCGATCATCACCAGCTGGCCGAAGCTCTGTCCGGAAATGGCCGCCGCGTTGGCGAGCCCCGCGCGCTGGGGCGCCGCGCGCGTCACCATGACGCCCACGGTGGTGAGCGAGGCGGCGCCGTTGCCGATGGCGAACACCAGTCCGTAGAGGACCATGGCGTGCCACGGCGCGGTCACCATGCTCATCAGGCCGATGCCGATGCCCCCGAGCACCGTGCCGGCGCCGAGCAGCGCGCGCGCGCCCAGGCGGTCGGCCAGGCGCCCGGCGATGAAGGTGGCGAATGCCGACACCACCATGTAAAGCCCTACCGCGAGGCCAAGGTCGCTGCGCGCCCAGCCCAGGTCGTCGACCATCGGCCGGAAGGTGAGGCCGATGGCGAAGCGCGCACCGCCGCCGACGAACAGCACGAGAAAGCCGGCCGCGAGGATGAGTGCCACCGGCATCAGGGCCGGCGCCCAGCGCCGCTCAATGGATCAGATTCCGCTCGCGCAGCCAGCCTGCACAAAGCTCGACCGCCTGCTCGAGCAGCTCCGGCTGCCCCTGGTAGTAATGCGTCGCGCCCTTGACCACGCGGAAGGTCTTGTCGCGGCTTGCGGCGGCGTCGTGGATCATTCGCACGTGCGGCTGCGGCACCGCGTCGTCGGCTGAATTCTCGACCGCCAGCAGCGGCGCGCTCAGCGAGGCCGCGCACGCCGGTCCGTCGGCGTTCGAGTCGTCCAGCGACCATTGCGACAGCCACGCGCGCAGCGTGGAGAAGCGCGCCAGGCCCACCGGACCGGTGTTGGCGGTTTGCGGCTTGCCGAGGTAGCACCAGCCCGGCTTGCGGTCGTTCGGGTCGATGGCCGGGTCGAGGAAGCGCGGGTCCGCCATGGTGCGGTAGGTGACGAATCCGCGCTCCAGCTCGTCGCCGCCCTGCTTTCTCAGCTTCTCCAGCGTCTCCTTCACCCAGGCCGTCCGGCGCCGCATGCGGGCGAGCTGCGCGGCGCGAAACCGGCGGATGAAGTCCTCCGGGTAGGGCGGCTGGTTGGGGCATCGTTGATCATAGATATCGAGCTCGAGGTCGCGCCGATCGGGATCCTGCTCGTCGAGCACCGACGGGTCGAGCCACTCGGACAGCATGCGCGCGCGCGACAGGTGCGCAGCCTGGAAAATCAGCGCGTCCGCGGGAACCAGCTCTTCAAAGCTGATGGCGTCATTCGCCGGTGTGCGCGTCACGGTGGGCTTCTCCGCCTGCGCCTGGTAGAACAGCGCGAGCGACCCGCCGCCCGACCAGCCGCACAGCACCACCTTCTCGTAGCCCCATTGCTCACGGGCGTGGCGCACATAGGCGCCCAGGTCCAGCACCACCTTTTCCATGATGAGCGCGCTGTCGTTCCTGGCGAAGCGCGACCCGGCGCACAGCACGTGCACGCCGGCGCGCGCCAGGGCCTGCGGCATCGGCAGGAGCTGCAGCGTCGACGAAGGGTGCATGAAGACGGCGAGCGTGCCGGCCGGTGCCCCCTTGGGCACGAGGCGCACGCCTTCGCAGTTCACCGTCCCTTGCGAGCCGGCAAATCCGTAAACCTCCGTGAACTGCGCCGCTTCCCGGTACTGGACATGCACCCACTCGGGCGCAACCTCGAAGCTCATTTCCGGTGGACCCAGTCGGCGTGGCGCGGGGCCTTCTTGGTGCGCGTCCATTCCTCCATCATCGCGCCGCTCACCGACTCGAGCCGGCGCTTCATCTCGGGGGTCATGCAATCGACGGTGAGCTCCAGGCGGTGGCCGTTCGGGTCGAAGAAATAGATCGACCTGCAGATGCCGTGGTCGACCGGGCCGAGCACTTCGATGCCGTGCGACTCCAGGCGCGCCTTATTGCGCATCAGCGCCGCTTCATCCGCCACGCGCAGCGCGAGGTGCTGCACCCAGGCGGGCGTACTGGCGTCGCGGCCCATGTCGGGCGACTCGGGAAGCTCGAAAAAGGCGACGTAGCTGCCGTCGTCCATGCGGAAGAAGACGTGCATGTACGGATGCGCTTCGCCGGTGCTGGGCACGCGATCCTCGGACAACGCCATCGCGTATTCCAGTCCCAGCACGCGGGTGTAGAAATCGGCGGTCTCCTTT
>DATACE010000084.1:0-2903 GCA_036259215.1 Burkholderiales bacterium
CTAGGGATTGCGGCTATTCACCTTCATCGCGGTGTAGATGCTGTAGAGCGCGGCGAGGCCGACCAGCACGTAGACGATGCGCGAGAGCGTGCTGTCCTGGCCGCCGAAGATGGCGGCGACGAGGTCGAACTGCATCAGGCCGACCAGGCCCCAGTTGATGCCGCCGACGATGAGCAGGATCATCGCGATCCAGTCGACGGGGCTGAAGCTGCGCGCGCGGCTGACGTTGCGGTTGCCCGTGTCGACGTTCGGGCGGTCATAGGTCTTGGTTACGGCCATGGGGATCTCCTTAGATAAAAAAACAAAGCTTGGAGCCCAGGCCAACGCAAGCACCGCGCCATTAGGGCGCGGTGCTACAAGTGGTTCACTCAGGCGGCGCGCTGCAGGCTGCGCAGGTTGCGCGCGATGAAGGCTTTCACCGTGGCGTGCGCGCGATCGGTGTGCGCGCCGGGAGTGTCGATCCACAGGTGCTCGCAGCCCTCGAATATTTCGAGCTGGCAGTCGCCGCCGGCGGCGCGGTAGGCGGCAACAAACTTTTCCTGGAAGGCGGGCAGCACGTTGTCGTCGAGGGCGCCCTGCATGATGAGCACCGGCGGCAGGGCCACCTTCTCGCGCCGGTCGAGGATGTGCTGGGGGTTCGCCTCGTAGATGGTCTCCCACGGCACGAACCATTTCTTCGTCTTCTGCACCATGGCTTCGCGCTTCATTTTTTCGGCCTGCTGGAAGCGCGCGTAGGGGTCGCTGATCGGCGAGCGCGTGGCGACATAGGCGAGCGTCGCGTCGATGCTCGAGCCGCCGGTGAGCGGGATTGCGCTGTAGCGCGCATCGCGCGGCCGCATGCCCAGCAGCAGGGCGATGTGGCCGCCGGTGGAGCTGCCCAGCACGCCCACCGTGGCCGGGTCGCCGCCCCACGCCGTGGCGCGCGATTTCACCCAGCGCACGCCGTAGTTGGCGTCCTGCACCGAGGCCGGGTAGGGCGCCTCGGGAGCGAGGGTCATGTCGATGGCGACGACCAGCACCCCGCTCGCGGCGACCGCGCGGTCCATGGTTTCGTTGGCAAGGCGGTTCTTGTCGTTCCAGGCGCCGCCGTGCAGGTCGAGCAGCGCTGGAAAGGGCCCGGTGCCGCGCGGCCGGTAAATGCGCGCCATCAGCGTGCGCCCGCGCGCGGTGCGGCGGAATTCCTGCTCGGTGACGTCGAGGTCGAAGGCGGCGGCGGGGTCGTAGGCGGGCTTCATGGGGACGATTCTAAGCAATTGTTCCTACCCGGGTGGGGTCCCGGGCGGTAATCCTTACAGGGCATTGTTTCCATAAGGGAGATACGCAATGAAAAAGCTCATGGCAGTCGTTTTTGCCGCCTCGCTCCTCGGCCTGTCGGGCTGCGCCAGCACCGGCGCCTTCTTCGACGAGGCCTCCACCACGGCCAAGGTGAAAAAGGCGATCTACAGCGAGCCCTCGCTCAAGGTGATGGACATCAGCGTGGCGACCGACGACGGCGTGGTCGAGCTCACCGGCGTGGTGAAGACCCGCGCCGAGCGCGCCCGGGCGGCGCAGGTCGCCTCCAGGGTGGAGGGCGTGAAGCGGGTCAAGAACGAGCTCAAGGTAGAAAGCTCGAAGTAAAGAAACAAGGCAGCACTACAGCGGTTGCAGGTTCTCCAGCACCGTGGGCAGCAGCTCGCTCACGTTGGGGTGAATGCGCACGTGGCGCTGGAACGCGGTGTACGGGAGCTTCCCGTACACCGCGTCGATCAGCGAGTGCACCGCCTCGTCGGCGCCGGTGCCCAGCAGGCTCGCCCCCAGGATGCGCCGGCTGGATTCCTCCACGTGGATTTTCAGGAAGCCGCGCGTCTCGCCCTTCTCCACGGCGCGCGCCACGCGCGTCATCGGGCGCTTGCCCACCAGCGCCTTGAGGCCGGCCTTGCGGATCTGCGCCTCCCCCATGCCCACGCGCCCTAGCGGCGGGTCGGTGTAGAGGGCATACACCGGGACGCGGTCGGTGTACTTGCGCCCTGCGTTGGAAAGCAGGTTGTCGGCGACGATCTCGTAGTCGTTGTAGGCGGTGTGGGTGAAGGCGCCCTTGCCGTTGCAGTCGCCCAGCGCCCAGACGTTCGGGTTGGAGGTGCGCAGCGCCTCGTCCACCTCGATGTAGCCGCGCTTGTCGGTGCGGATGCCGGCGGCCTCCAGGCCGAGGTCGTCGGTGTTGGGCACCCGCCCCACCGCGAGCAGCAGGTGCGTGCCCTGCTCGCGCGGCGCGCCTTCCTGGCAGCCCAGGCCCACCGACAGCCCGTCCGCTTCCTTCTGCACGCTCAGGCATTCGGCGTTCAGGCGCACGCCGATGCCCTCGTCGCGCAGGAAGCTTTCGATCTCGCGCGACACGTCCTCGTCCTCGCGGGATACCAGCCGCGGGCCCATCTCCACTACCGTGACGCGCGAGCCGAAGCGGCGGAACATCTGCCCGAACTCCAGGCCGATGTAGCTGCCGCCGATGACGAGCAGGTGCTCCGGGACGAAACCCACGTCCATCATCGTCACGTTGGTGAGGTAGGGCACCGTGTCGAGCCCCGGCATTTCCGGCACCAGCGGCCGGCCGCCGACGTCGACGAAGATTTTTTCCGCGGTCAGCGTTTCGCCGTTAACGGCGACGCTGTTTTTTCCGGTGAAGCGCGCGTGGCCGCGGTAGACCTTGCCGCCCTCCAGTCCCTCCATCCACTTCTCGACGCCCTGGCTGGACTTGCCGACGATCTCGTCCTTGCGCGCCTTCACGCGCGCCATGTCCACGCGCGGCGCGCCGTTAAGCACCACCCCGTAATCGCCCGCGCGCCGCGCCAGGTGCGCCGCGTACGCGCTCGCCACCATCGCCTTGGTCGGCGGCACGTGCGTGAACGACGGCTGCACGCCGACCAAGG
>DATACE010000085.1:0-12793 GCA_036259215.1 Burkholderiales bacterium
CACGACCGCGTGCGCGGGATCGAGGCGGGCGCCGACGACTTCCTCTCCAAGCCGGTAAACCGCGAGGAGCTCCTGGCGCGGGTGAAGACGCTGCGCCGCCTGCACGAGACGCGGCGCGAGCTCGAAGCGCGCCGCCTCGCCGCCGAGGTGGAGCACAAGGAGGCGATCCGCAAGGCCTTCTCGCGCTACGTGTCGCCCCGCCTGGCCGACCGCATCGTCGGCGAGCTCGCCTCCGAGCAGGAGGCATTCGGCGACGCCCACCGCATCCACGTCGTGGCGCTGTTCGCTGACCTGCGCGGCTTTACCCGGCTGACCGAGTCGGTGGAGGTGGGCGAGGTGGTCGCCATGCTGAACGAGTACTTCACCGTGCTCACCGAGGCGGCCTACCGCAACGAGGGCACCATATTCAGCATGGCGGGCGACAGCCTGCTGGTGGGTTTCAACGTGCCTTTCCCGCAGCCCGACGCGGCGGTGCGCGCCTGGCGCACCGCGCAGGACATGGTGGCGAGCTTTGCCCCCGTGCTCATGCGCTGGACCCAGCGCGGCGGCATGCCCACCGGCATCGGCCTGGGCATCGCTTCCGGCGAGGCGATCATCGGCAACATCGGCTCGCCGCACTACATGAGCTACACCGTGATCGGCGACGCCATCAATACCGCGGCGCGCCTCACGCAGATGGCAAGCGCGAGCGAGGTGCTGGTGTCGGGCCCGGTGCACGACGCGATCCGCGCCGCGCTGCCCGATGCCGGGCTCGCGCCGCGCGGCAACCTGGCGCTGCGCGGCAAGTCCGAAGCCATCCCGGTCTACTCCCTGCGCCTGTAGGCCATGCGCCTGCTCATCATCGACGACGACGAGGACCTGCGCACCCTCCTCGCGCATTACCTCAAGCAGGAATGGCCCGAGGCCGAGGTGGAGCAGTTCGACCCGCTCGATCGCCCGATGCCCGACGCGGGCTACCCGCTGGGGAGCTACGACGTGGTGATCCTCGACTACATGCTGGGGCGCGGCGACGGGCTGAAGTGGCTTGCCGAGTTCAAGCAGCGCCCCGACTGCCCGAAGATCCTGTTCCTCACCGGCGCCGGCAACGAGATCATCGCGGTGCGCGCCATGAAAGCCGGCGCCGACGACTACCAGCGCAAGCAGGAGCTGACGCGCGAGCGGCTGATCAACTCGGTGCGCGAGCTGACGCTCGACGCGGTGGAAAGGACCATGTCGCCCGAGCTGGCGGCGCGCATGGCCGGGCACGACCTGGGTGCGCGCATTCACATCCCGGGCATCAACGTGCTGCATCTCATCGGCGAAGGCGGCACCGCGCGCGTGTACCTCGCCTCGCGCGAGCGCGACGACGAGCCGCTGGTGGTCAAGATCCTGCGCGCCGAGGTGACCGCCGACCCGAAGGCGCTGGCGCGCTTCATGGAGGAATACGCGCTGGTCGAGCGCATCAAGAGCCCGCACGTGGCGCGCATCTACGACCACGGCACCTCGCACGAGCACGCCTACCTGGTGATGGAGTTCTTCGAGGGCGGCGACCTGCAGAAGCGCCTGGGCGGCAAGCCGCTGCCGCCGGCGGAGTCGCTGCGCATGTTCCGCGAGCTGATGATGGCGCTCGGCGACATCCACGAGAAAGGCATCCTGCACCGGGACCTGAAGCCGCAGAACCTCATGTTCCGCAACGACGGCACGCTCGCCATCGTGGATTTCGGCATCGCCAAGCATATCGACGCCATCGACATGACCGGCGCAGGCGAGATCCTCGGCACCCCGCGCTACATGAGCCCCGAGCAGGTGCAGGGCAAGGCGCTCGACCTGCGCACCGACATCTACAGCGCGGGCGTGCTGCTCTACCAGATGCTCAGCGGCCGGCACCTGTTCGAGGGCGATACCGCGGTCGAGGTGGCGCTGCAGCACCTCAACGCGCCGCCGCCGCCGCTGCCGGAGCACCTGGCCGAGTACCAGCGCCTCATGGACAAGCTGGTGGAAAAAGACCGCGATGCGCGCTTTCGCAACGCCGATGAGGTGATCGGCTTCCTCGCGCGCAAGTTCTATCAGGGGCCGGTCAACCCGGACAAGACCCAGCCCTTGTAGGCTGGGTTTCCAGTCCGCTAGGGCAGCTTCTTCCAGATCTCCCGCAGCTGGTCGGGGAGGTCCTTGGGGGAGAAGGGCTTGGAGATGGTGCCGGCGGCCCCCATCTTGGACAGCTCGTCGAGGTCGCGCTGCGCGGCCTTGGCGGTGATGAATACCACCGGCAGGTCGCGCGTCTCGGGGCGCAGCTTCATCTGGCGGAACACCGCCGGGCCGTCCATCTTGGGCATCATCCAGTCCAGCATCACGAGGTCGGGCTGGAAGCTGGTCATGGCCTCGATCGCCAGGGTGGGGTCGCCCACCACCTCGACGGTCATCTTGCCGATCCGCTCGAGCGACATGCGCACGATGCGCTGGATGTCCTCGTCGTCCTCGACGTAGCAGATGCGGTTCAGCGGGCGCTCGGGCATTTCGTCTCCGGTGGGATTGGGCTCAGGGTTGCTGCAGCTCGAACCAGAAGGTGGTGCCACCGCCGGGGCGGTCCTCGAAGCCGATGCGCCCGCGCATCATTTCGATCAGGCGCTTGCAGATGGCGAGGCCCAGGCCGGTGCCGCCCTTCTGGCGCGAGGCGGTGGAGTCGGCCTGCGCGAAGCGGCTGAAAATGCGGCCGCGAAAGGCCTCGGGGATGCCCGGGCCGCGGTCCTGCACCTCGACGCGCACGCGCGGTCCGCTCTGCTCCAGGCGGATCTCGACCGCGCCGTTCTCGGGGGAAAACTTGGCCGCGTTGGACAGCAGGTTGGTCATCACCTGGAGCAGGCGCTTGCGGTCGGCCAGCACGCTGGCGCCCGGCAGCGACGCGGCGAGCTCGAAGCGCACGCCGAAGCGCTCGCCGAAGGCCTTGTTCAGCACCATCGCCTCGCGCACCACCTCGTCGAGGGCGATCGGCTCGGGCGACAGGCTGAGCTTGCCCGACTCGATCTTGTCTATGTCGAGCAGATCGTTGATGAGGTCGAGCAGGCGCTGGCCGTTGCGCTCGGCCACGGTGGTCAACTCGGCCACGTCCTTTTCCACCTGGCCGATCACGCCGGTATTGATGAGCTGCAGCGAGCCGATGATGGAGGTGAGCGGGGTGCGCAGCTCGTGGCTCAGGGTGGAGGTGAACTCCTTTTTCACGCGCTCGGCCTCGCGCTGCGCGGTGACGTCGCGCCCCTGCGCGAGCACCGCGATCACCGCGCCCTCGGGGGCGACCAGCGGCGTGAAGGTCCAGTCGCAGATCACGTCGATGCCGTCGCGCCGCGGGTTGCGGATCAGGCCGGCTTCCGGGGTGTGCGTGTCGAGCATGCGCTTCCAGCGCACGTCGAAGTCGGCGTGGAACTCGGGCCGCACCAGGAAGCGGATGTCGCGACCGATGAGCTCGGCCGCGGTATAGCCGAACAGGAGCTCGGCCGCGTTGTTCACCTCGGTGATGGCGCCGCGGGCGTCCATCTCCAGCACCGCGATCGGCGCGCGCTCGGCGAACAGCTCCAGCTTGCGTCCGCTCGCCTCCACCTGGCGGCGCGCTTCCTCGAGCTCGACCAGCTGGCGCTCCAGGCGCTGGTTGAGCACGCTGTAGTCCTCGGTGAGCCGGCCGTAGGCGTGGCGCAGCCGGTAGCCCGAGTGGAACACCTGGGTGAGGCGGTAGGCGATCGCCACGTTGATGGCGTAGAACATCGGCACGAGCAGGGCGATCTCGGTGAACAGGCGATTGCCGAAGGTCGCCAGCACGTAGGTGAACGGCGCGACGATGCCCGCGGCGTACAGGGCGAAGATCGGCCACGAGGCGGCGTACACCGGGATGCCGCCGGACATCATGCCGGCCAGCAGGAAGGCAAGGAACACCTGCTGCTCGTCGGTATGCGAGGGAAAGAACACCGCGCCGGCGAAGCCCCAGTTGGCGCCGCTCGCCAGCGCGGCGATGCCCAGCCAGCGCAGCCATTGCGCCGGATCGCGCGCGCGGTCGCGGCTGCGCCGGTACGCGTAGAGCAGGGCGCCGCTCGACGCGGTGATCACCAGCACCAGGCCCCACCAGAACAGCACCAGCTCGCGCAGGCGCAGCTCCCAGAACTCGAACGTGGCGATGGCGCCGATGGCGAAGGTGGTGAGGATGCTGAGCCACATCTGGCCGTACAGCTGGTCCACCCGGTCGGCGAGCACCGCGCCCGGGTCGGCGCGCTCGCGGATGCCCGCGGCGGTTCCCGGCGGCGAAGCGGGGGGAGCGGCCACGGCGGCGCCTTCGGCGATACTGGTGTGATTCATCGGCGCGACATTGTCCCCTGCGCCCGATTTTAAGGTGAAAGGCTTAAGGGGAAAGGCAATCCTGCCGCAAAGCCTACAGTCCCTTGCCGTTGCGGATCACGCCCACCGCGATGCCTTCGATCGCCAGCGGCTCGTTCCGCAGATCGACTTCGATGGTCTCGAAGTCGGGATTCTCGGGTACCAGCTGCACCGCGTGGCCGCGGCGGCGGAAGCGCTTCACCGTGACTTCATCGGCCAGGCGCGCCACCACCACCTGGCCGGTGCGCGCCTCGTGCGTGCGGTGCACCGCCAGCAAATCGCCTTCGAGGATGCCGGCATCGCGCATCGACATGCCGCGCACGCGCAGCAGGTAGTCGGCGCGCGGGGTGAAAAGGTTGGGGTCCACCTGGTAGCGGCCCTGCACGTGCTCCTCGGCGAGCATCGGGCTGCCGGCGGCCACGCGGCCGATGACCGGCAGCTCGCACAGGCGCCCGGCGCGCCCCGCAGGCCGGCCCTCGCGCACGCGGATGCCGCGCGAGGCGCCCGAGGAGATGTCGATGGCGCCTTTCTTCTCCAGCGCGCGCAGGTGCTGCTCGGCCGCGTTCACCGAGCGAAACCCCATGCGCTCGGCGATCTCGGCGCGGGTCGGCGGGTAGCCCGACACTTCGGTCAGGTCGCGGATCAGCTTCAGGATTTCGGATTGGCGCTCTGTAAGGGCATCCATTAGTGGCATTATGTACAGTATGCGGCGCATTGTCCACCTGGACATGGATGCCTTCTACGCCTCGGTCGAGCAGCGCGACGACGCGCGCCTGCGCGGCCGGCCGCTCGCCGTCGGCGGCAGCCCCGAGGGCCGCGGCGTGGTGGCGGCGGCGAGCTACGAGGCGCGCGCCTTCGGCGTGCGCTCGGCCATGCCTATGGCGCGCGCACTGCGCCTGTGCCCGGAGCTCCTGGTGGTGCCGCCGCATTTCGACCTCTACAAGCAGGTGTCGGCGCAGGTCATGGCCATCCTGCGCTCGTGCACCGATCTGGTCGAGCCGCTGTCGCTGGACGAGGCCTACCTCGACGTTACCGAGAACCGCTGGGGAATGGGCTACGCCAGCCTGGTGGCGAAGGAGCTCAAGCGCCGCATCCGCGAGGAAACCGCGTGCACCGCGTCGGCCGGCGTGGCGCCGAACAAGTTCCTGGCGAAGATCGCCTCGGGCTGGCGCAAGCCCGACGGCCTGACCGTGATCTCGCCCGAGCGCATCGAGCCGTTCCTGCAAGAGCTGCCGATCGAAGCGCTATGGGGCGTGGGCCCGGTGACCGCGCGCAAGCTGCGCGCGCTGGGCATCGAGCGCGTGGTCGACGTGCGCACGGCGGACCGCGCGGTGCTGCACCGGCACGTGGGCAGCCTGGCCGAATGGCTGCGGCGGCTTTCGTACGGCGACGACCCCCGCCCGGTGGTGCCGCACCGCGCCGCGAAGTCGGCCAGCAGCGAGACCACCTACGCCGACGACCTGGAAGACCTGCAGGAGATCCGCGGCGAGCTGGCGCGCCTCGCCCGCGAAACTGCGCAGTGGCTGGAAGGCAAGCGCCTTGCCGGGCGCACCGTGACGATCAAGGTGCGCTATGCCGATTTCACCACGGTCACGCGCAGCCACACGCTGTCGCGGCCGACCGCCGACGCCGACGTCATCTCGTCCTGGGCAACCGAGCTCCTGCACCGCACGCAGGCCGGAAAGCGCCCGGTGCGCCTGCTCGGCGCGCGTGTGAACGGCCTAGTCGAAAAGGCCTTTCTGGACTTCTGACTCGAGCGGCGCGATCAGCGCCGGCGAGTCCTGCGCCGCCCGGTTCACCGCCGCGCTCACCGGGTGCACGCGCACGGCGTCGGGCGGCGCGGGGCGCAGCAGCCCTTGCTCTAAAGACCTCGTGGATAAGTCGCCGTGCAGCCAGCCCGCGTATTGCCCGGGCGCGATGATCACCGGCATGCGATCGTGGATCGCGCCCACCACCACGTTCGCCTCGGTCGTGATCACCGCGAAGCGCTCGTCTTCCCAGATCCCGGCAAAGGCGAACAGCTCGCCGGCGGCCGGACACACGTAAAACGGCTGGCTTAGCCCGCCTTCGCGCTTCCACTCGTAGAACCCGTTGGCCGGCACCAGGCAGCGGCGGCGATGGTAGGCGTGGCGGAACGCGGGCTTGACCGCCAGGGTCTCGGCGCGCGCGTTGTGCCGGTTGCCCTTCAGGCCCCAGCAGGCGAGCGCCGCGCCCTCGGGCTTGACGATGAGCGCGCTCGCCGCCGGCGCGATGTTGTAGCGGGGCGCGAACCGCGGCACTTGCGCGAGGCCGAATTGCAGGGCGACCAACTCGGGGTTGCTATGGAGCGCGTAACGGCCGCACATGCCCAGAGGTTACAATGCGCGCGGCATGATCATCCAGTCGCTGCTGGACACCGATTTGTACAAGTTCACGATGATGCAGGTGGTGCTGCATCATTTTCCCGGCGCGCAGGTCGAGTACCGCTTCAAGTGCCGCACCCCGGGCGTCGACCTGCGGCCGCACCTGGACGAGATCCGCGGCGAGCTGGCGGACCTGTGCTCGCTGCGCTTCGGCGAGCAGGAGCTCGCCTACCTGCGCTCCCTGCGCTTCATGAAATCGGACTTCGTCGATTTCCTCGGGCTGTTCCAGTTCAACGAGAAGTACCTGCGCGCCGGGTTCGGCGAGGCGCCGGGGGAGATCGACATCACCATCCGCGGCCCCTGGCTGCATACCATCCTGTACGAGATCCCGGTGCTCGCCGTGATCTCCGAGGTGTACTTCAGGCGCACCCAGCCGCGGCCGAACCTGGAGGAGGGCCGCCGCCGCCTGCAGGCGAAGATCGATCTGGTGCGCACGGTGGAGAAGTCGCTGGAATTCAAGATCTCGGACTACGGCACGCGCCGGCGCTTCTCGCTCGCCTGGCAGGAGGAGGTGCTGCAGACGCTCAAGCGCGAGGTGCCGGAGAACTTCGCCGGCACCTCCAACGTGTGGTTCGCCATGCGCAACAACCTCACGCCGCTGGGCACCATGGCGCACGAGTACATGCAGGCCTGCCAGGCGCTCGGCCCGCGGCTGCGCGACTCGCAGGTGTTCGCCTTCGACAAGTGGGCGCAGGAATACCGCGGCGACCTGGGCATCGCGCTGTCCGACACCTACGGCTTCGACGCCTTCCTGCGCGACTTCGACATGTATTTCTGCAAGCTGTTCGACGGCACGCGGCATGACTCGGGAGACCCGTTCGAGTGGGGCGAGCGCATGATCGAGCACTACCGGCGCAACCGCGTCGACCCGCGCACCAAGACCCTGATTTTCTCAGACCAGCTGTCCTTCCCGCTCGCCATCGAGATCGCGCGGCGCTTCCACGGCAGCGCGCGCACCGCCTTCGGCATCGGCACCAACCTCACCAACGACCTGGGCTACGAGCCGATCAACATCGTGCTCAAGATGACCGAGTGCAACGGCCAGCCGGTGGCCAAGGTCTCCGACGCCCCCGGCAAGACGGTGAGCAAGGACGCGGGCTACCTCGCCTACCTGCGCCAGGTGTTCGGCCTGGAAAAGGGGTCAGAACAGATTTCCGCAGATACCCTGAACGACGAGCCCTAGTTTCCGGAAAATTGCTCTGAGCCCTTTTCGCGGCATGGCAGCCGCTGTCCTGGCGGCCTGCTTCGCGCTCAACATGTTCGGGCGCGGGCTGGGCGACACCTATGCGGCCTTCCTGCTGCCGCTGGAGCGCGAGTTCCACTGGACGCGCTCGCAGCTCACCGGGGTCTATGCCATCTACCTGCTGGTCAACGGCTTCACCGCGCCGCTGGTGGGCATGGTGTTCGACCGGCTCGGGCCGCGCTGGGTGTACGGCGCCGGCATGACCTGCCTGGGGACCGCGTTCTTCTTCGCCGCGGACCTCACCAGCCTGTGGCAGTTCTATCTTTTCATCGGCGTGCTGGTCGGGCTGGGCGTGAGCCTGAACGGCATGGTGCCGGGCTCGGCGCTGCTGTCGCGCTGGTACCGCGAGCGCCTGTCGACCGCGATCGGCATCGCGTTTTCCGCCATCGGCGTGGGCACCATCGTGTTCGTGCCCCTGGCGCAGTACCTGATCGGCGAATTCGAGTGGCGCGCGGCCTACCGCATCCTCGGCATCGGGCTGCTCGCAGTAGTGCCGCTCATCCTGCTCGGCGTGCCGTGGCGGCGCTTCGCCGACGGCGACCCGGAGATGCGCCACGAGGCGCAGCGCCGCAAAAAAGCCGGCGAAGGCTGGACCCCGCGGGCGGCGCTGCGCACGCCGATGTTCTGGGGGCTGGCGGCAGTGTTCTTCTTCACCGCGGTCGCGATGTTCTCGGTGGTGGTGCAGCTGGTGGCGTTTTTCATCGATGCCGGCTTCTCGCCGCTGACGGCGGCGAGCGCCTACGGGCTGCTCGGCCTGCTCTCGGCGGTGAGCGTCATGTCGAGCGGCTTCCTGTCGGACCGCTTCGGCATCCTGCGCACGGTGGGCACGAGCTTCATCGGCACCGCGGCCGGCATGGCGATCCTGCTTTTCATGACCGCCGCACCTTCGGCCGTGCTGCTCGCGCTGTTCGTCGGGCTGTTCGGCCTGTGCATGGGAACGCGCGGCCCGATCGTCTCGTCCATCTCCGCGCGCTTTTTTGCCGGGCCGCATGTGGCCACCATCTACGGCGGCATCTATGCCGCCAACGCGCTCGGCGCGGCGTGCGGCTCGTTCATGGGCGGGGTGCTGCACGATCTCACCGGCGGCTACCGCGTCGGGCTGACGGTGGCGCTCGCCTTCATCGCGCTGGCCGCGGCGCCCTTCTGGGCCGTGCCCGCGCTCAGGAATTTCCGCTGATCGCGCGCAACCGGCGCTCTCGCTCGCGCAGCGTGCAGCCGCGCAGATCCGCGGCCCCTTTCTCGCTCACCACCACGCCGGCCTCGCTTCTGGGCGTGGCGACCGGCCCGTCGAGCCTTTCGACAATCCGGGCCGCGGGAAGGCACACGAGGGAGATGCCTCCCGGCGACTGGTTGGCCGCGCGCACGAAGTCGAGCGCGCCGCCGACCGCGCCGACGTAGCTGCCTTTGGCCGTCTCGCCGTTCACCTGCCCGGTCAAGTCCACTTCCACCGCCGAGTTGATCGCCACGAAGCGCTCCAGCCTGGCGAGCACCGCCGCGCCGTGGGTGTAGTCCGAGGAACGCAGCCTGACGGCGGGGTTTTCGCGTGCCCAGTCGAACAGGCGCTGCGAGCCCATCAGCGCGCCGCCCTCGACGCGCGAGAGATCGAGGTCGACGACGCCGTCCGGAATCAGGCCGGAATGGAACGACAGGCCCTTTCGCCCACGCAGCGCCGAGAGCACGGCATTGGGCAGGTTTCCGATGCCGCATTCGAGCACTGCGCCGTCCGGAACGAATTGTGCCGCGTGGCGCGCAATGGCCTTCTCCAGCTCGCCCGTGCGGTAGGGCAGGGTGATCGGCGGGCGCGAGGTCTCGACCAGCCGCGCGAAGTCCTTCCTGCGCAACAGCGGCTCGGTGTGCGTCCACGGCACTTGATCGTTAACTTCCCCTATGACGATACGCGCCGCTTCGAGCGCTGGCGTGAGGTACTCGACGCCGAGGCCCAGGCTGTACTCGCCGCGGGCATTGGGCGGCGAGACCTGGAGCAGCACCACATCGGCCGGGATTTTCCTTGCCCTTATCAGAGACCCCAGCTGGGAATAGGGCGCGGGCAGGATCTCCAGCACCCCGGCATCGGCGAGCGCCCGGTTGGTGCCGGTCCCACAATAGGCCGTGAGCCGCAGGTGGTCCGCGTGCTCCGGCTGCACGATCCCGGAGTAGCTCGAGCCGAGGAACACGCGCGCGCCGGAAAACGCCTCGCGCTGGCCCACGAACGCCTCGACCAGCGTCTGTGGCTCGGCGCAGGCCTGGCCCCATAAGATCCCGTCGCCGGGACGAATTAGACTATCCAGATCGACCATCGGTGGATTATGACTGACCACAAAACGCTCGACCTGATGCTGCGTAACGCTCGCAGCTATGCAGAATTCGAAGACCGGCCGGTGCCCGAGGCGCTGCTGCGCGCCGCGCACGAGCTCATGAAGTGGGGCCCGACCACCGCGAACAGCCAGCCCGCGCGCATCTTCTATCTCGTCTCGCAGGAAGAGAAGAACAAGCTCGGCCCGGCGCTATCGAACGTGAACCGCGAAAAAACGCTCAAGGCGCCGGTGGTCGCGATCGTCGCCTACGACACGCGCTTCTGGGAAAACCTGCCGCGCCTGTACCACAACCCCGACGCCATCAACTGGTACAAGGCGCCGGACAAGGCCGAGGTCAACGGCTTTCGCAACGGCAGCCTGCAGGGCGCCTACCTGATCCTCGCGCTGCGCGCGGTCGGCCTGGACTGCGGCCCCATGTCCGGCTTCGACAACGCCAAGGTCGACGCCGCGTTCTTCCCCGACGGGCGCCTGAAGTCGAACTTCCTCATCAACATCGGCTACGGCATCGCCGACAAGCTGCCGCCCCGCGGCTACCGCTTCACCTTCGAGGAGCAGTGCCGAATTCTTTAGGGCCGGTCGAGCTCCTGATCGTCGTACGAGGAGGGGTCTGAGATCGGCTCCAGGTGCACGAACACGCCCGCGTTCGGCACCAGCATGCGGATGCGCTCCTCGATTTCCTCCGACAGGCGGTGCGCCTGCGCCACGCTCCATTCGTCGGGTACCAGCAGGTGGAACGAGATGAAGCGCCGCATGCCGGCCTGCCGCGTGCGAAAGGCGTGAAAGGCGACGCCGTAGCGGCGCGCGTATTCCTCAAAGATTTTGGTGACCTCGTCCTGATCGCCGGCCGGGATCGCGGCGTCCATCAGCCCGGCCACCGAGCGCCGCATCAGGCCCACCCCGATCCAGACGATGTGCGCGGCGACGGCGAGCGCGAGGATCGGGTCGAGCCGCAGCCAGCCGGTAATGAACACCAGCGCCACGCCGACGATCACGCCGGCCGAGGTCCACACATCGGTCATGAGGTGCTTGCCGTCGGCCTCCAGCGTGATGCTGCCGTGGCGCCGCCCCGCACGGATGAGCACCGTCCCGACGCCCAGGTTGATCAGCGAGGCGAGGAACGTGATCGTCAGCCCGAGCACCGGCGCGTCCAGCGCTTCGGGCTGGATGAGGCGCGGGATGGCGACGACCAGGATGCCCGCCGCGGCGAGCACGATCAGCGCCCCCTCGATGCCGGCGGAGAAGTACTCCGCCTTGGAATGGCCGTAGGGGTGCCCGTCGTCCGGCGGCGAGGCCGCAACGCGCAGCATCGACAGCGCGAGCAGCGCCGCCGCCAGGTTCACCAGCGATTCCAGGGCGTCGGACAGCAAACCGACCGAGCCGGTCAGCCACCACGCCAGCGCCTTCAGGCCGATGGTAGCGAGCGCTGCGGCTACCGACAGCCAGGCGTAGCGCTCAAGGTTGGTAGCGGCGGTAGACAATGCCGGGCAGGTCTTTGAAGTCCGACATTTCACAGAGCGCGATGCGCTCGCCCTGATCCGAAACGAAGCGCCGGACCTGCAGCGCGTTTTCGGTTTCCTGGTTGAGAAGCAGCGCCCTCGCCCCGGGATGCGGATCGGCCGCACCGGGCTCGACCTGCTCGCAGGCCCAGCGCTTGAACACCACTGCCTTGCCCAGGCAGCGCCGGCTCCAGGGCGTTTGGTTTTGAAACCGCACGATATATTCCTTACTCGATAACACTCCGACGCTATCCAATTCATAAGTCGCGAGGTACTTGCCAGCGCCGGGAGGCACGTCGGCCACCCAGCGCGTCGCTGAGCGAAACCCCGGGATAGCAAGGCGCTCGGCGAGGTGCTCCTCGTCGTACCAGGCGTTGAACTCCTCCTCCATCGCCGGCGGCGGCTCGGTGAGGGTCAGCAGCAATCCCAGGCGGGTCATGTCGGCAGCGGCTCCTCGCGCACGTGGCCTTTCTCGATGAGATACGCGCGGTCGGCGACGCGCCGCGCGAAATGCAAATTCTGCTCGCACAGCAGGATGCTCATCCCGGCCCGCTTCAACTCCAGGATGGTATCGGTAATCTGGCGCACGATGACCGGCGCGATGCCCTCGGAGGGCTCGTCGAGCAGGATGGCGGCGGGGTTTCCCATCAGCGTGCGGGCGATCGCCAGCATCTTCTGCTCGCCGCCCGAGATGCGCCCGCCGAGCCGCTCGCGCATGGACGCGAGGTTGGGGAACAGCGCGAACAGGCGCTCGTGCGTCCAGGGCGGCACGCCGGGGCGCGGCGCGCGGCGCCCGACCTCGAGGTTCTCGGCCACCGTGAGGTCGGTGAAGATGCGCCGGTCCTCGGGCACATAGCCCAGGCCCAGGCGCGCGATCTCGA
Source organism: Burkholderiales bacterium (assembly GCA_036259215.1). GTDB lineage: Bacteria > Pseudomonadota > Gammaproteobacteria > Burkholderiales > SG8-39 > SCGC-AG-212-J23. The sequence continues at coordinate 12,673 of DATACE010000085.1, forward strand.
AGGGCTCCAGGCGCTCGATGCGCTGGCCGGCAAAGGACACGCTTCCCGAAGTTGCCCGCACCAGTCCCATGATCGCCTTGAGCGTGGTGGATTTTCCCGCGCCGTTGCGCCCGAAGAGCAC
>DATACE010000086.1:0-3344 GCA_036259215.1 Burkholderiales bacterium
GAAAAAGGCCTTGGACGCCTACCAGGCGAGGAAGGTGTACGCGCGCTGGCGCAAGCCCTCGCGCTTCGACCGCAACCTGATCGTGATCGGCGCCGGCTCCGCCGGCCTGGTGTCGGCGTATATCGCCGCCACGGTGCGCGCCAAGGTGACGCTGGTGGAGAAGCACCGCATGGGCGGCGACTGCCTGTACACCGGCTGCGTGCCGTCCAAGGCGCTGATCAGGACCGCGCGCCTGCTTCACGAAATGAAGCATTCCAAAGATTATGGAATCCGGCATGCGGCCGCGGATTTCGACTTTGCCGAGGTGATGGAGCGGGTGCAGCGCGTGGTGCGCGCGATCGAGCCGCACGACTCGGCCGGGCGTTATACGCGCCTGGGCGTCGAGTGCCTGGAAGGCGAAGCCCGCATCACCTCGCCCTGGACGGTGTCGATCGACGGGCGGGTGCTCACCACGCGCTCGATCATCATCGCCGCCGGCGCGCGCCCGTTCGTCCCGCCTATCCCCGGCATCGAGGGCGTCGAGGTGCTGACCTCGGAGAACCTCTGGCAGCTGCGAGAGCTGCCGCGGCGGCTGGTGGTGCTGGGCGGCGGGCCGATCGGTTGCGAGCTCGCGCAGGCCTTCGCGCGCCTGGGCTCCAAAGTCACCCAAGTCGAGATGCTGCCGCGGCTCCTCTCGCGCGAGGACCCGGAAGTCTCGGCGCTGGTGCGCGCGCAATTCGTGCAGGAGGGCATCGACGTTCTGACGGGCCATAAGGCCGTGCGTCTCGAGGGCAAGACCTTGATCGCCGAAGACCAGGACGGGCAGGCGAGACCAATCGAGTTCGATGCGTTGCTATGCGCCGTGGGGCGCGTGCCGAACACCGCGGGTTACGGCCTGGAGGAGCTGGGGGTGCCGCTCACCCAGGCGAGAACCGTGGAAACCAACGAGTACCTGCAGACGCTGTTTCCGAACATCTATGCCTGCGGCGACGTGGCCGGCCCGTACCAGTTCACCCACACTGCCGCCCACCAGGCCTGGTTCGCCGCGGTGAACGCGCTGTTCGGCGGGCTGCGACGCTTCCGCGCCGATTACGCGGTGATTCCGTGGGCCACCTTTACCGAGCCCGAGGTGGCGCGCGTGGGCCTGAACGAGACCGAGGCGAAGGCGCAGGGCGTCGCATACGAAGCGACCACCTACGGGATCGAGGACCTTGACCGCGCGATCGCGGACGAGGCGGCGCGCGGCCTGGTGAAAGTACTGACCGTGCCCGGCAAGGATCGCATCCTGGGCGCCACCATCGCCGGCGAGCGCGCCGGCGAGCTGATCGTGGAGTTCATCTGCGCCATGAAGCACGGCATCGGCCTGAACAAGATCCTGGGCACCATCCACATCTATCCGACCTGGGCGGAGGCGAACAAGTACGCCGCCGGCGCGTGGAAGAAGGCGCGCGCACCGGAAGGGCTGCTGCGCCAGGTGGCGCGGTTTCACGCATGGATGCGCGGCTGAGCGCGCGGCTTTCGGTGATCATGCCCACGCTGAACGAGGCGCGGCTGATCGGCGGTGCGCTGGCGGAGCTTGCGCCGCTGCGCGCCCGCGGCCATGAGGTGATCGTGGCCGACGGCGGCAGCACCGACGACACGCTGCGGCTTGCCCGCCCGCGGTGCGACCGGGTAGTGGAGAGCGCCGGCGGGCGGGCGCGCCAGATGAACGCCGGTGCGGCGATGGCGAGCGGGCAGGCGCTGCTGTTCCTGCACGCCGACACGCGGCTGCCGGCGGACGCGGACGCCATGATTTTCGACGCCTTGCGCGGCGCGGCCTGGGGACGCTTCGACGTGCATATCGAGGGCAGCCACCCGATGCTACGCCTCGTGGCGCGCGCGATGAACCTGCGCTCGCGCCTCACCGGTATCGCCACCGGCGACCAGGCGATCTTCGTGCGGCGCGAAGCCTTCGCCGGTTTTCCCGAGATCGCGCTGATGGAGGATATCGCTTTCAGCGCCCTCATGAAGCGCGGCGGGCGGCCCGCGTGCCTGCGCGCCCGCGTAACCACCTCGGGCCGGCGCTGGGAAGCGCACGGGGTGCTGCGCACCATCGTGCTGATGTGGCGCCTGCGCCTGCTGTATTTCCTCGGTGCATCGCCCGAGCGCCTTGCCCGCCACTACGACGCTTGATGTCGCGGTGCTGGTGTTCGCGCGTGCGCCGCGGCCCGGCGAGGTGAAACGCCGGCTCATCCCGCGGCTCGGGCCGTGGCGCGCCGCGCAGCTGCATCTGCGGCTGACGCACCATGCGCTGCGCGTTGCGGCGGCCGCAGGCTGCGGACCGGTCGAGCTGCACCTTAGCGCGCGGCACGCGCTTTTCAAGCGAAGCGAGCTGCAGCGGGGTGCGGACCTCGGCGAGCGCATGCATCGGGCGCTTTCGCGGGCGCTGCGGCGGCACCGCGGCGCCCTGCTGATCGGCGCCGACTGTCCGGCGCTGCGCCCCGCGGACCTGCGGCGCGCGGCGCGGCGGCTCGCGGGCGGCTGCGACGTGGTGCTCGGCCCCGCGGAGGACGGCGGCTACGTGCTCATCGGCGCGCGGCGCGCCGTGCCGCGCGTGTTCGAAGACATCGCATGGGGCGGGCCCAAGGTCTACGCGGCGAGCGCGCAAAGGCTCGACGCCCTGGGCTACCGCTGGAGCGCCTTGCGCCTGCTGTGGGACGTCGATCGTCCGAGCGACCTGGACCGGCTCAAAGCGCTCCGCTTTGCTTCAGCGCCGCGGCGAGGCGCTCGGCGATGAGGCGGTAGCCGCGTGCATTGGGATGGATCGGGTCCGCCTTCAGGCTCTCGTCGCGCAGCACTTCGCCGATGACCTCGCCCTCGTAAGGCAGGCCGAACTCCTGTGCGATCGCGGCATAAAAGGGCGGCGGGGTCACGCTGAACCCCGGCTCGGGCGTGCCGATGAGCAGCACGCCGATGCCACGGCTGCGCGCGAGCTTCACCATGGCGCGCACGTTGTGCTCCGCCTGCCGCGTGCCCAGCCGCCGCAGAAAATCGTTGCCGCCGATGCACAGCAGCAGCAGCGCCGGAGCGTGCTCGTCGAGCGCGGCGGGCAGGCGGGCGAGCGCCCGCGCGGTCACTTCCCCCGGCACGCCGGCGCCCACCACCGGGCGCCCGATGATGCGGCCCAGCTGCGCCGGGTAGCTCTCGTCTTCCTGCGCGCCGGTGCCGTAAGTTAGGCTGTCGCCGAAGGCGAGCACCACCGCATCGGCGGGCAGCGGCTCCAGCGCGGGCGGCTTTGCGCAGCCGACGGCCGAGAATGCGAAAATCAGCAGGAGAAGACGAAGGCCGAGGCGGCGCAATACGGACGGGCAAGCAAGCTGTTCTTG
>DATACE010000087.1:0-1800 GCA_036259215.1 Burkholderiales bacterium
GTTCCTGCGCCCGGCGGCGCCGCGCGCGGCCGGCGAGCTGGAGCTCAGCGCCGCTGGGGGCGAGGCGCGCGCCCTTGTGCGCAACACCGGCAACGTGCATTTTCGCCTCGGCTCGGTGCGCTTCACCGGCGTCGGCGCCGCGGGCGACACCACCTTAGAGCATGTCGTCGACGGCTGGTACCTGCTGAACGGCGCCCAGCGCCTGCACCGCCACGTGCTGCCGCCCGAGCTGTGCGCCCGGACCCGCCTGCTGCGCGTCGAGGCCGCGGCCGAGAAGCTCACCTTCCGTGCCGAGCGAACCCTCGGGCCGGAAGACTGCCGCTAGGGCGGGAGCCGCGTGCGCCACGGCGCGGCCGTTATGCTCGCGTGCGTTCTGCTGGATGCCACGCCGGCGCTTGCCCAGATGGCGCTCAAGCTGGACCGCGTCTGCGTGAGATGCGCCGCGAGCGAGGCGATCCTGGCGGTCCAGGTTAACTTGCAGGCCAAGGGCGACTTCCTGGTGCTGCTCGCCCCGGACGGCGACGTCCTGCTGCGCGAGGAGGACCTGGATGACCTGGGCCTCACAGGCCTGCCCGGCGAGCGCGAGCGCATCGAGGGCGTGCCCTATGTGTCGTTGCGCTCGCTGGAAGGTTTCACCTATGCCCTGGACATGCAGCGCCTGGTGCTCGCGGTGCGCGCCGATCCCCGCCACCTCGCCGGGCGGCAGGTGGTAGACCTGGGCCCGCAGCGCAGCGCCGACGTGCGGCGGCCGCAGCCGGCGGGCGCCTTCCTCAACTACAACCTCACGCACACGCGCACCGAGGGCTTTCGCGATGCGCGCGATGCGGCCGGCGAGCTCGGCATGCGCTTTGGCGAGTACCTGCTCGCCACCGACGCCTACAGCTTCGAGGATCCCTTCAGCGGCGAGCGCCGCAACGTGCGCCTGTCCACCAGCCTCATCCGCGACCGCCGCGAGAGCCTGCAGCGCCTGGCGCTGGGCGACTTTCTCACCGCGCAGCCCGGCCCGCTGGGCAGCAGCCTGCGCCTGGGGGGGGTCAGCCTGTCGCGCCGCTTCAGCATCGACCCCTACTACGTGCGCTTCCCCGGCCAGGTGGTCGCGGGCACCGCGGCGCTTCCCTCGGAAGTGTTCGTCTACAGCAACGGCGTGCTGGTGCGCCGCGAGCGCATCGCGCCCGGCGGCTTCGAGCTGCAGAACCTGGTGAGCGCGCCCGGGCTGCAGACCACCGAAGTGGTGGTGCGCGACGTGCTGGGCAACGAGCAGCGCATCGTCGATCCCTTCTATTACAGCGACTCGCTGCTGCGCCCGGGGCTGGACGAGTACAGCTTCGACGCCGGCTTCGAGCGCCGGCAGTTCGGCGTGCGCAGCGCCGACTACGGCCGGCCCGGCCTCGCCGCGTTCTATCGCCGCGGCCTGACGCCCGGCCTCACCCTGGGGGCGCACGCCGAGGCGCTCGACGGCCGCTACACGATCGCGCCGACCGCCACGCTGGGCGCGGGCACGCTGGGCATCACCAGCCTGAGCGTGGGCACCGGGCGCGGCGAGCACGGCTCGGGCGGCGCCTTCAGCGTCGCGCATGTGTTCCATTCGCCGCGCTGGAGCGCCAACGCCGCGCTGCGCATGGAGGAGCGGCAGTTCGGCCGCGCCTCGCCCGAGTTCCTCGGCCCGCGGCGCTACGATTTCGCCGCCGCGGTGTCCTACGCCTTGGGCGCGGCGAGTGGCGTGTCGCTCGCCGTGACCTCCGCCGCGCCCTGGGATGCGCCGGCGACGCGCGCCGCCTCCCTGGGCTACCGCCTGCGCGC
>DATACE010000088.1:0-6563 GCA_036259215.1 Burkholderiales bacterium
CGACGTCATCGAGCACGAAGCCGGCCGCGCCCGCTTCGTCGCCGGCCTGGGGGGCTGGCGCGCCGGCGAGCTGCGCGACGAGGTGAAGCGCGGCGCCTGGTTCGTGCTCGACGCCGACCCCAAGCTGGTGCTGCGCAAGCCCGAGGGGCTATGGGAGGAGCTGGTGCGGCGCGCCAGCCCACCAGGCCGGCGACGAAGCGGGCGCGGCCGGCTTCGTGCTCGATGACGTCGTCCACGATCTTGCTGTCGAACACCGCAAACATTCCGGGGATGATTTCCACCGAGCGGCCGCCGGGATGCTTGCGCGTTTCCACCAGGGCGAAGATCGACTCGGCGCTGATCGGCCCGCCGACGTAGACCGGGTCGGGCACCTTCTGCGAGGGCGCGTGGCGCGGGAAGAGCTGGCCCAGCGTCACCTTGGTCGGGCGGTTGACGATGAAGCCGATGTGCTGGTCGTTGCCGATGGGCCGGGCCACCAGGATCGTGGAGCCGTACATTTTGTCCCGCAGCTGGCGCTTGGCCACCAGCACGACGCTCTCGGACAGATCCGTGGCCGCCGCGGGCGCTGCCCAGGGGAGCACTACGGCAAGCACGAGCAGAATGGCCTTCATGGGATCTCCGAGGGAACCTATCTGGCGCATCATGCCCGGCGGCCGTTGCCCGGCCACGGCCGCGGCCTAGTCCGGTCAGCTTAGGCGCGCGCCCGTCGCTGCAGGCACGACAGGTATGCCGCCGCGTCCGGGGGCAGGGCGTCGCGCTGGGCGCGCCACAAAGTCTCGGCCAGGCACTCGAGCGCCTCGTGCAGCGCCCGGTGGCGGTCGCCCGCGCGGGCGAGCAGGGCCTGCCAGGCGGCGCGGATGCCGGGCGGCTGATCGATGGAAAGCTGCTCCTCCAGCGCGAGGTGCAGGCTCATGTGCAGGAAGGGGTTGGATTCGTCGGTGTAGTCGCGCTCCCGGTAGCGCTCCGGATGCTCGAGCGTCGCGTGGTACTCGGGGTGCTGCAGGATTACGTCGAGGGCAAGTGCCTCGATTCCCGCCAGCGGCCGGCCGTCGCGATAGCCGCGCCACGTCGCGAAGAACAACTCGCGCACTTCATCTCTCGAGGGGTTGAACATCCCTGGTTTTCTGGCGGTACTCGCACAGGTCGCGGATCAGGCATTGCGGGCAGCCGGGCTTGCGCGCGAGGCACACGTAGCGGCCGTGCAGGATGAGCCAGTGGTGCGCGTCCTTCAGGAATTCCGGCGGGGTGAACTTGAGCAGCCGGTCCTCCACCTCGCGCGGGTCGCGCCCCGGAGCGAGGCCGGTGCGGTTCGCCACGCGGAAAATATGCGTGTCGACCGCCACGGTGGGCTGGCCGAACGCGGTGTTCAGCACCACGTTCGCGGTCTTGCGCCCTACGCCGGGCAGGCGCTCCAGCGCCTCGCGCTCGGCGGGCACTTCGCCGCCGTGCTCCTTCACGAGGATCTCGGACAGCGCCACCACGTTGCGCGCCTTGGTGCGGAAAAGGCCGATGCTTTTGACCAGCGGCTCGAAGCCGGCCACGCCGAGGCGCACGATCTTCTCTGGGGTGATGGGGAAGAACTTGCGCGTGGCGAGGTTCACCGACTTGTCGGTGGCCTGCGCCGAGAGCACGACTGCAACCAGCAGCTCGAAGGGCGTGCGGTACTCGAGCTCGGTAGTCGGATGCGGGTTGGCCGCCTGAAGCCGGCGGTAGATTTCGCGGCGCTTCTGCGGGTTCATTTGCGCCGGGCGAGGATGTCGGCGAGCAGCCGCCGGCGCTCCTCGGGCGAGCGGCTCCGATAGCGCTCGCGCGACCTTCGCTTGCGCGAGCGTGCCCGTTCCCCGGCCGCCTTCTCGAGCGCCGGCGTCCAGGGCTTGCGCGGCGCGACCATGTCGATGCAGTCCACCGGGCAGGCGGGCGGGCACAGGCCGCAGCCGTTGCACCAGGGCTCCACCACGGTATGCATCAACCCCCGCGCGCCGACCACGGCGTCCACCGGGCAGGCGTCGATGCAGCGCGCGCAGCCGATGCAGCGCCCTTCGTCGATCCGCGCGACCGCCTCACGCTTCATAAGCCGCCACGCATTCGCCGATCAGGCGCGGCCCGCGGTAGACGAGGCCGGTATAGACCTGCACCAGCGTGGCGCCGGCGCGAAAGCGCTCCTGCGCGTCGGCCGCGCTCATGATGCCGCCGCAGCCGATGAGCGCCACCTCGCCCTTCAGCTCGAAGGCGAATTTGCGCAGCGTGTCGCTGGCGCGCCGGCGCAGGGGCTCTCCGGAGAGGCCGCCTTCTTCGTTGGCGTGGCGCAGGCCGGCCACGCCGTTGCGCGACACCGTGGTGTTGCCCACGATCAGGCCATCGATGCGCGGGCGGCGCACCGCTTCGGCGATGCCGCGGATGGCGCCCTCGTCCAGGTCCGGGGAGACCTTCAGCGCCAGGGCGACGTGACGCCCGTGGTCCTGGCGCAGCCGCTCGCGCTTCTTCAACAGCCTTTCCAGCAGCGCCGCCACCCGCTGTGCCGACTGCAGCTCGCGCAACCCCGGGGTGTTGGGCGAGGAGATGTTGATCGACACGTAATCGACGAGCGGGTAGAGCACCTCCATGCAGCGCTCGTAGTCTTCCGCGGCGCGCTCGTTGGGCGTGTCCTTGTTCTTGCCGATGTTCACTCCGATCACGGTGCCGTCCTTCATGCGCTCCCGGGCGCGCTGCAGGTTGCGCGCGAAGGCCTCGACGCCGACGCTGTTCAGCCCGTAGCGGTTGATGACGGCGCGCGCCCGGGGCAGGCGGAACAGGCGCGGCCGCGGGTTGCCCGTCTGCGGCCGCGGCGTGACCCCGCCCAGCTCGAGGAAGCCGAATCCCAGGCGCGCCAGCGCATGCGCGTGCTGCGCCTGCTTGTCCAGGCCGGCGGCCAGCCCTACGGGATTCGGAAAATCGATGCCCATGACCCGAACGGGCCTGGACGGGGTGCTCCTCGGAAAGGCGAACGCCGCAAGGCGCAGGGAGACTTCATGCGCGGTTTCGGGGTCGAGCGAGAACAGGAGCGGCCGAGCCAGGGAATACAGCATCCCTAGGCCGCGTCGCGCCTCCCGAGGCGCCGCCACGAGCCGCCGACGAAGCCCTCGATCGGCTCGAATTTGGACTTGTAGGCCATTTTCGGGCTTTCGCGGATCCAGTAGCCGAGGTAAAGGTAGGGCAGGCCGAGGCGGCGGCAGGATTCGATCTGCCACAGCACGTTGTAGGTGCCGAAGCTCGCGCCGCGGCGCTCCGGCTCGTAGAAAGTGTAGACCGACGACAGGCCGTCGGGCAGGTAGTCGACGATCGACACCATGACCAGCTGTCCGTTCTCGCGGAACTCGACCAGGCGCGTGTCGACGCGGCTTTGCAGCAGGAAGTGCGAGTACTGGTCGCGGCTGTCGTTGTCCATGCCGCCGCCGGAGTGGCGCTTGGACTGGTAGCGCAGGTAAAGCGCGTAGTGCTCGAGGCGGAACTTGAGCGGCTGCGCATGCGCGACCAGCGCGCCGTGCTGCTTCCAGGCGCGGCGCTGCGAGCGGCTGGCGTCGAACTGCTCGACCGGGATGCGCACCGGCACGCAGGCGCGGCACGCGTCGCAGTGCGGGCGGTAGGTGAAGATGCCGCTGCGGCGAAAGCCCGCCTTGACGAGGTAGCCGTACAGCTCGGTATTGATGAGGTGGCTGGGCGTCGCGACCTGCGAGCGCGCCATGCGGTCCGGCAGGTAGCTGCAGGGGTAGGGCGCCGTCACGTAGAACTGCAGGACGGCATGCGGCAGATCGTTAAGTCGGGACACTGCTTTTCACGCGTTCCTTTGCGTCGTCGTGTTCCATTTCATAGGAGGCTCGGCGTAGTTTACCAAGCCCGCGAGCGCCCGCAAGAACGCAGCCCGCGGGATCTCGCGAGCGCCCAGGGACTCCAGCAGCGGCGTGTGCATCTGGCAGTCGACCAAGGGAAAACCACGATCCCTGAGAAAAGTCACTAGATGAACAAGTGCAACCTTTGATGCATCCGTGGCCCGGGAGAACATCGACTCGCCGTAGAACATGCGCCCGAGGGCCACGCCGTAGAGCCCGCCCACCAGCTCGCCGTCGCGCCAGGTCTCGAACGAGTGCGCGTGTCCGGCCTCGTGCAGGCGCAAGTAGGCGCGCTTCATGTCGGCGCCGAGCCAGGTGCCCTCGGGACGCCAGGCGCAGCCCTCCAGCACCTCGGCGAAGGCGCTGTCGATGCGCAGCTCGTAGCCCTTGTTGCGCAGGCTCTTGGCGAGCGAGCGCGACACCTTGAGCTGGTCGCAGTACAGCACCATGCGCGGGTCGGGCGACCACCACAGCGGCGGCTGGCCGGAGGAGAACCAGGGGAACACGCCGCGCCGGTAGGCCTCGAGCAGCCGCTCGAGCGACAGGTCGGCGCCGGCGGCCAGCAATCCGTTGGGGCTCTGCAGCGCGCGCTGCACCGGCGGAAAGGGATCAGCGGGCTCGAGCCACGTCAGCACTTCACCTGTTGCTTGCAGTAGTTGTCGAGCGCATGCACGGTGCTCGCGCCCGCGACCGGGGCGCGCGCCGCGCCGTTGTGCTCCAGCGCGAGGCGGAACTCGAACTTGTCGAAGAACTCGTTGAACATCTCGCCGCCCAGCGTGCCCAGCGCATGGATCTCGTCGGTAGCGGCATCCCAATCCAGCAGGACCGCCGCGAGCGGCTGCGGCGCCGGCCCGGCGAGCACTTTCGCGCCCTCGGCCGGGTCGTACTGGCTGTGCTCGGAACAGCAGTGGATCACCGCGGCGTGTTTGTTGCGCGCGCTTTTCTCCGCGCGGAAGCTGATGAAGCTGATGTCGCGCGTGGGATAGGTGAGGCGGTGGGCGCAGATCGCGGAGTAGGCGACGATCGAGCGCGCCGCACCGACGCCGCCGCGCCATTCGTAGCTCTCGTTGGCCGCAGTCTTGAGCGTCGCAGTAGATTTGACCGGCTTGCCCAGGTTGAGCAGGAAGCACGGCGTGGCGGCGAACGGGTAATGGAAGACGAAGTTCTCGTTCGGCGGCAGTGCGCCGGCCTTCAGCGGCCGGCCCTGCTCGTCGACCAGGCGCACTCTCTGGTAGAGCTTCGGCCGGGCGTCGGCCGCGATCGCCGGGGTCGCGAGGCTCGCGGCGGCGCATAACTTGAGGAACTCGCGGCGCTCCATGCGCCGCATTCTAGCGCTTACAGGTTGTAGCCCTTTTCGTTGTGCAGAACGGTATCCAGGCCTTCGGTTTCTTCGTCGCCGGCGACGCGCAGGCCCGACAGCGCGTCGACCAGCTTGAGCAGGATCCAGGTGAGGATCCCCGACCAGGCGCCGATGGCGGCGATGCCCACGAGCTGCGTGACGAACTGGCCGCCCATGGTCACGTTGTCGGGATAGCCGATGCCGCCGAAGGCGGTCGACACGAAAACCGCGGTCAGCAGGGTGCCCAGGATGCCGCCCACGCCGTGCACCGGGAACACGTCGAGCGAGTCGTCGACATGCAGCGCGCGCTTCATCCAGTTGGTGGCGAAGAAGCACACCACCCCGGCGGCCGCGCCGATGGCGAGGGCGCCCATCGGCCCGACGAAGCCCGAGGCCGGCGTGATGGTGCCCAGGCCCGCCACCATGCCGGTCACGATGCCCAGCACCGAGGGCTTGCGGTAGCGCACCCACTCGCACACCACCCAGGCGAGGGAGCCGGCGGCCGCGGCGACGTGGGTGACCAGCATCGCCATGCCGGCGGCGCCGTCGGCGGCGAGCGCGCTGCCGGCGTTGAACCCGAACCAGCCCACCCAGAGCATGCACGCGCCCGTAACCGCCATCGTCATGTTGTGCGGCGGCATGGCGGTGTCGGGAAAGCCGCGGCGGCGGCCCAGCACCAGCGCCGCGACAAGCGCCGCCATGCCGGCGTTGAGGTGCACCACCGTGCCGCCGGCGAAATCCATGAGGCCCATGCTCTGCAGCCAGCCGCCCCCCCACGCCCAGTGCGCCACCGGGCAGTACACGATGAGCAGCCACAGCACGCTGAACACCAGCATCCCGGCGTAGCGCACCCGCTCGGCATAGGCGCCCACCACCAGTGCCGGGGTGATGATGGCGAAGGTCATCTGGTACATCGCGAACACCGTCTCGGGAATGGTGCCCTTCACGGTGCCCACCTCGATGCCCGCGAGGAATGCCTTGCCCAGGCCCCCCCAGAAGGCATTGGCCTCGCCGAAGGCGATGCTGTAGCCCACCGCCACCCAGGCGAGCGTCGCCACGCAGGCGATCGAGAAGCACTGCATCAGCACCGACAGCACGTTTTTCGCACGCACCAGCCCGGCGTAGAAGAGCGCGAGCCCGGGCAGCGTCATGAACAGCACCAAAACCGCCGAGGTCAGCATCCAGGCGGTGTTGGCGGGGTCGATCTTGGGAGGCTCGGCGGCCAGCGCAAGGGGCGCGAAGCCGAGCAGCAACAGGACGGGCGCTATTGTTCTCACGGGTCCACCTCCCTTGCGGCGCAAATCTAAACCAAAACCGCAAGCAGACCAAGAAAAATCGTGGTCAGAGCCCGGATGAGG
>DATACE010000089.1:0-3272 GCA_036259215.1 Burkholderiales bacterium
CCGCCGCCAGGCGGCGATCGCCGCCGGCCGCGTACGCCTGCGCCCCATCGCCATGACGACCCTCGCCATCGTGTTCGGCATGCTGCCCCTGTCGCTTGGCTTGGGCGAAGGCGGCGAGCAGCGCGCCCCGATGGGGCAGGCGGTCATCGGCGGCGTGCTGACCTCGGGCCTGCTCACCCTGATCGTGGTGCCGGTGATCTACACCTATCTCGACGACCTCGCCGCCTGGGCCAAGCGCAAACGCAAACCAGGGACAGACCACGTTTATTCCGCACCGCCCAGCTGAGGAACGTCTTAATCAGTCGCTCCCGCGAAGGCGGCTCTCTACGCTGCTTGGTACAGGGTAAAATCCTTCGCCGATGAACCTCGAGCAGGCGCGTACCAACATGGTTGAGCAGCAGATCCGCACCTGGGAGGTGCTGGATCAGGACGTGCTCGACCTGCTCTACGTGGTGCCGCGCGAGGAGTTCGTACGGCCGGAGCACCGCTCGCTCGCGTTCTCCGACCTCCAGCTTCCCCTCGGCGAGGGCGAGCGCATGTGGCAGCCGAAGCTCGAGGCGCGCGTCCTGCAGGAATTGATGCTGAAGAAATCCGACAAGGTGCTGGAGGTGGGCACCGGCAGCGGCTACCTTACCGCGCTCCTGGCGCACCGCGCCGGCCGCGTGGTCTCGGTCGAGATCAAGCCACAGCTCGCCGCCTTCGGCCGGGCCAACCTGGAGCGTCACGGCGTGGACAACGTGACGCTGGAGATCGGCGACGCGGCGCGCGGCTGGCCGAGCCACGCGCCCTACGACGCCATCGTGCTCACCGGCTCGACCCCCTTGCTGCCGCGCACCTTCCTCGACCAGCTCGCGCCCGGCGGGCGGCTGTTCGCGGTGGTGGGCGAGGCGCCGGCGATGCGCGCGCGCCTGGTGATCTGCAACGCGCCCGGCGCATGGCGCGCCGCCGATCTCTTCGAAACCGTCATTGCGCCGCTCGCCAACGCCGAGCACCCGCCGCGCTTTCGCTTCTGATGCAGCAGATCAACCCGACCGAGCTGCGCACCTGGCTGGACGACCCGCGCCGCGAAAAGCCGGTGCTGCTCGACGTGCGCGAGCCGTGGGAGTACGAAAAAGCGCGCATCGAGGGCTCGCGGCTGGTGCCGATGCGCGAGGTGCCGGCGCGCGTGGCCGAGATCGGCGAGGACAAGGAAGTGGTGGCGATCTGCCACCACGGGGGACGCAGCATGCAGGTGGCGATGTTCCTCGAGCGGCAGGGCTTCAAGCGCGTGCATAACCTCATGGGGGGCATCGATGCGTGGTCCCGGACGGTCGACCCGTCGGTCCCGACTTACTAATCGGGCTCTGACCCCGATTTTTGCTGCCGGAAGCTTAATCTTGATGATGTTTCTGCCGTTCGGTGCCGCGGCGGAAGATCTAATGCAGGTCTATAGGGATGCGCAGCGCTACGACGCGGTCTACGCGGCGGCGCGCCACGCGCTGGAAGCCGGCCGCGAGCGCCTGCCGCAGGGTCGCGCCCTGCTGTTTCCGACGCTGAACCTGTCGGCCAACGCCACGCGCTCGCGCATCGAATCGGAGTCGCGCAACCCGGCCATCGTGCCGGACTTCGAGCGCCGGCCGAGCTCCACCGGCTACACACTCACGCTGGCCCAACCGCTGTACCGGCCGCAGAACTGGCTGCAATACCGGCAGGCCGAGTTCCAGGTGGCGCAGGCCGAGGCCGCCTTCGGCCAGGCCGGGCAGGACCTCATCATCCGCACCGCGCAGGCCTATTTCGACGTGCTGGCGGCGCAGGACACCCTGGGGCTGGTGCGCGCGCAGAAGGCCGCCATCTCCGAGCAGCTGGCGCAGGCCAAGCGCAATTTCGAGGTGGGCACCGCCACCATCACCGACACCCACGAAGCCCAGGCGCGCTTCGACCTCATCGCCGCACAGGAGATCGCCGCGCTAAACGACGTGGAGAACCGGCGCCAGGCGCTCACCCTGATCACCGGCAAGCAGTACGAGAAGCTGGAGCCGCTGCGCACCGACGTGCAGCTCGCGCCGCCCAACCCGAACAACATGGAAAGCTGGGTCGAGATCGCGGAAAAGCAGAGCTACCCCGTGCAGGCGCAGGAAGCCGCGACGCAGGTGGCCGCGCTCGAGGCGCGCCGCGCAAGCGCCGCTCATTTGCCCACGCTCGACGTGGTGGCGACCCACGGCGAGACCGGCCAGAGCGCCTCCACCGTCTCCTCGGTGGGCTCGGACGTCAACAGCACCACCATCGGCCTGCAGCTCGCGCTGCCCCTGTTCCAGGGCGGGGCGCTCAACTCGCGCGAGCGCGAGACGGCCGCCTTGTCGCTGCGCTCGCGCGAGGAGCTGGAGAACGCCAGGCGCACCGCCGCGCTCACCACGCGCCAGACCTACCTCACCGTGATCAACGGCATCACGCAGATCGGCGCGCTGGAGCAGGCGCTGGTGTCCTCGCAAAGCGCGCTGGAATCCAACCGGCTCGGCTACGAGGTGGGCGTGCGCATCAACATCGACGTGCTCAACGCGCAGCAGCAGCTTTTCTCCACGCGGCGCGACCTGGCGGTGGCCCGCTACAACACCATCACCAACCAGCTGCGCTTGAAGGCCGCCGCCGGCAGCCTGCGCGAAGAGGACCTCGAAGAGGTCAACCGTGCCCTCGCGCCCCAGTAAGGGGTTTTTGCCGGCAGACGCGGTCGACTTCCAAAGCCTGCAGCGCGTGCTGGTGGTGAAGCTGCGCCACCACGGCGACGTGCTTCTCACTACCCCGGTGCTCGCCACCCTGAAGCGCCGCTTTCCGCACCTGGAAGTCGACGCGCTGGTGTACGCCGAGACGCGCAGCATGCTCGACGGGCATCCGGCGGTGGATCATCTGTTCGTCGTGGACCGCGGCTGGCGCGGGCTTTTCCGGAAATTGCGCATGGAATGGCGCCTTTTCCGCCAGATCCGCCGGCGGCGCCACGATCTCATCATCTGCCTGACCGAGCAGTGGCGCTGCGCCTGGCTTGCCCGCCTGCTGCCGGTGCGCCACGCGGTGGCCGGCGAGTATCCGCGCCGCCGCTCGCGCCTGTGGCGGGAAAGCTTCACCCACCACTACGCGGTCCCCGTGCCGCGCGACAAGATCGAAAGCCACCTCGATTCGCTGCGGCGCATCGGCTGCCCGGTCGACGGCGCCGACAAGCGCGCCAGCCTGCCCGCCGCGCCGGAGGCCGCCGGCCGCGTCGCCGCGCTGCTCGCCGAGCACGGCCTGCAGCCCGGTAAGTT
>DATACE010000090.1:0-7689 GCA_036259215.1 Burkholderiales bacterium
CCTGACGCAGCAGGCGCGCGGCGAGCTCCACGAAGGAAGGGTCGGGCGAAGTCGCCGCTAATCATCTGCGGCGGTGGCGTCGTGCTGTCCAACGCGGAGAGTGAGCTGCTCGAGCTCGCCGAGAAGCTTGCCGCGCCGGTCGCCACCACGGTGAGCGGCAAGGGCGCCATCGACGAGCGCGCGGCGCGCGCCGTGGGCGTGGTGGGGTCCAACGGCGGCACGGCGCAGACGCGCGCCGTGGTGGACGCGGCCGATGTCATCGTGTTCGTCGGCTGCCGCGCCGGCTCGGTTACCACCGAGCGCTGGCGCCATCCCGCGCCCGGAAGCGCACGCATCATCCACATCGACGTCGATCCGGCGGTGCCGGGGCGCAACTACGCGGTCGATGTGCCGCTGGTGGGCGATGCGCGCCTTTGCCTTCAGGCTCTGAACGAAGCAGTCGCCCCCAGGAAGGGCGATCTGACCCTGGTCGAAGCGAAAAAGCGCGAGAAATTTGCCGCCTTCGATGCGCTGGCCGCCTCCAACGACACACCGATCAAGCCCGAGCGGGTGGTTGCGGCGCTCGATGCGATGCTTGAAGAGGATTCCATCGTGGTGGCCGATCCCGGCACGCCGTGCCCCTATTTCTCGGCGTACTACCGCGTAAAGGGCACGGGCCGGCGCTTCTTTTCCAACCGCGCGCTCGGCTATGCGCTCGCCGCCGCCGTCGGCGCGCATATCGGGCGCCCGCAGGTGAAAACCGTCGCGGTCATGGGCGACGGCAGCTTCGGCATGTGCGTGGGCGAGCTCGAGACCGCGGTGCGCCTGAAGCTGCCCATCACCTTTGTCGTCATCGCCAACGCCGCCTACGGCTGGATCAAGGCCGGCCAGAAAACCGGCTATCAGCAGCGCTACTTCTCCGTGGACTTCAGCCTCACCGACCATGCGAGGGTGGCCGACGCTTTCGGAGTCAAAAGTTGGCGGGTGACCGATCCTGCAAAGTTGAACGAAGCATTGAAACATGCCATCGCATACGGCGGTCCGACTCTGGTGGACGTGGTCTGCCAGCCCCTGCACGAAGCAAAAGCCCCGGTGTCCGAATGGGTGGCATGATCGAAAAAGGCCATCACGACATGGGCGGGGAGCCGGCAGGGAAGGTGGAGCCGACGGAGCACGACTATGCGGAATGGGAGCGCCGCGTGGACGCGCTGGTCACCATCCTCACGGGGGTGAAGGGCGACAAGCGCATGACGGTAGACGAGCTGCGCAAGAACATCGAGGCGCTCGGGCCGCAGGTGTACGACAACACCACGTACTACGAGCGCTGGATCACCTCGGTGACCCAGACGCTCATCCAGCGCGGCATCGTCACCACCGAGGAGCTGGGGCGCAAGATGGAGGAGATCCAGCGCCGCCGGGAGGGCGCGTGATCGAGCGCAGCCACCACGACATGGGCGGGCTGCCGGCGGGCCCGGTGGAGCGCACCGAGCACGACTATGCCGACTGGGAGCGCCGCGTGGACGCACTCGCCGTCCTCATGAACAAGTCGATCACCGTGGACGAGCGGCGCAAGAACATCGAGGCGCTGGCGCCCCAGGCCTACGACAGCATGGGTTACTACGAGCGCTGGGTGATCGCGCTGGGGCAGGCCCTGATCCAGCGGGGCATCATCACCACCGAGGAGCTCGGGCGCAAGATGGAGGAAGTGTGCAGCCGCAGTTCGTAACCGACTATCCCGTCGCCGCGCCGCCCCGTTTTTCGGTCGGGGAGAAGGTAAGGGTCAGGAAAACGGCGCCGCTGGGCCATATCCGTACCCCGTTCTACATCCGCGGCCACGCCGGCACCATCGAGCGGCTGTGCGGCAGCTTCCCCAACCCGGAGGAGCTGGCGCAGATGCGCGACGGGCTGCCGGCGCAGCCGCTGTACCGCGTGCGCTTCCGGCAAAAGGACGTCTGGCCGGATTACCGCGGAAGCGACACGGACGTCCTCGAGATCGAAATCTTTCAGCACTGGCTGGAAAAAGCATGAGCGACCAAGGCACCTACAAGCCCCTGAGTTACTTTCAGCTGATGGAAGTGAGCCTGCGCGAGCTCCTCGTGGAGAAAGGCGTGCTCACCGAGGCGCAGGTCGAGGAAACGGTGGAGGACATGCGCCGGCGCACGCCCGAGCGCGGCGCCAAGGTCGTGGCGCGCGCCTGGGTGGACCCGGCCTTCCGGCAGCGCCTGCTCGCCGACGGCCCGGGCGCCTGCGAGTCGCTCGGCATCGACGTGCCGAAGCTGCGCCTGGTGGTGGTCGAGAACACCCCGCAGGTGCATAACGCCATCGTGTGCACGCTGTGCTCATGCTATCCGCGCATGCTGCTGGGCATACCGCCCGACTGGTACAAATCGCGCAACTACCGCTCTCGCATGGTGCGCGAGCCGCGCGCGGTCCTCTCCGAATTCGGCCTGAACCTTCCTGCCGAAGTGCAAATCCGCGTCCACGACTCCACCGCCGACATGCGCTACATGGTGCTCCCGATGCGCCCCGCCGGCACCGAAGGCTGGAGCGAAGAGCGCCTGGCGTCGATCGTCAACCGGGACGCCATGATCGGCGTTGATATACCCAAGATTGGCAAAGAACCTCCTCCGGCCTAAAGCCATTCATCCGCTCGGCGACTGCGCCGCGTACGTCGAGTTCTCCGAAGAGCTGGACCTCGAGGTCAACGCGGCGGTGCAGCGCCTGGCGGCCGTGGTGCACGCGCGCGGGCGGGCGTGGCTGCGCGACGTGGTGCCGGCGCTCGGCGGGCTCGCGCTGCACTTCGACCCGGATCATCCCGAGCTGCACGGCGAGTCGCTGCAGGCGGCGGCCGCTCTGGTCGCCGAGTGCCTGAAAGAGGTGGACGCCAAGGACGATGGCGCGGCGCGCGTCGTCGAGGTGCCGGTGTGCTACGCACCGGAATTCGCGCCGGACATCGAGGAAGTGGCGAAGAAGGCGAAGCTCTCGGTGGAGGAGGTGGCGCAGCTGCACGCCGCGGGCGACTACCGGGTGCTGATGATCGGCTTTGCGCCCGGCCACGCCTACATGGGCGGCCTTGACCGCAAGCTCTCGCTGCCGCGCCGGGCGACGCCGCGGGCAGTGGTGCCGGCGGGCGCGGTGGCCATCGCCAATGACCAGACGGTGGTCTATCCGTACGCCATTTCGGGCGGCTGGAACGTCATCGGTCGCACGCCGCTCACGGTATTCAATGCCTTCCGCGAAGCGCCGAGCCTGTTCGAGCCCGGCGACCGCGTGCGCTTTCGCGCCATCCCGAAAGAAGAGTTCCGGGGATGAGCATCCGGGTGCTGCGTCCGGGGCTGCTCAGCACGCTCCAGGACCACGGCCGCCACGGCCTGCAGCACGTGGGGCTGTGTCCCGGCGGCGCCATGGACCCGATCGCGCTCGCGCTGGCCAACGCGCTGGTGGGCAATCCCCCCGGCGAAGCGGCGCTCGAGATGACCGTCATCGGCCCGCAGATCGCCTTCGAGGAGGACACGCTGGTCGCGCTGTGCGGCGCCGAGTTCGACGGCAACTTTCCGCATAACCGGCCGGTGCTCGCGCCGGCCGGCAGCCAGTTCAACGTCGGGCGCGCGGTGCGCGGGGCGCGTGCCTACCTCGCGGTGGCCGGGGGCTTCGCGGTCGAGCCGGTGCTGGGTAGCCGCAGCACCTTCCTGCCCGGCGGCTTCGGCGGCTTCGACGGGCGCGCGCTGCGCCACGGCGATGTGCTGCCGCTGAAAGAGCCTGCGGCTTGCGCCCGCTTCGAGGCGCTGAAGAAAAAGCGCAGCGGCAGCGTGCGCTGGTCGGCGCCGCCGCTCACGTTGCCCGACCGCGAGCCTATCCTGCTGCACGTTATCGAAGGCCAGCACTTCGGCAGCTTCGAGCCGGCGGCGCAGCGCGCCTTCTACGACGCGGTGTGGCGCATCTCGCCGGACTCCAATCGCATGGGGTTTCGCCTCGCCGGGCCGACGCTCGCGCGCGCGCAGAACGATGAGATACTGTCCGGGCCCACGTGCCTGGGCACGGTGCAGGTGCCGGCGAACGGCGTGCCGATCGTGCTGATGGCCGACCACCAGACCACCGGCGGCTACCCGCGCATCGCCGAGATCGTCTCGGCCGACGTGCCGCGGCTCGCGCAGCTCGCCCCCGGCGGCACGGTCCACTTCACGCGCTGCGACCTGGGCATGGCGGCCGAGCTGCGCCATCACATGGGCGAGCGCCTGTCCGCCGCCCTGCGCGGCATTGCATGGAACTACGGCCAATGAAGACCATCGACATCAACTGCGACATGGGCGAGAGCTACGGCGCGTGGAAAATGGGCGCTGACGCCGAGGTCATGCCGTTCATCAGCTCCGCCAACATCGCCTGCGGCTTCCACGGCGGCGACCCGGCCACCATCCGCAAGACCGTGCGCCTGGCCGTCGACCACGGCGTGGCGGTCGGCGCGCATCCTTCGCTGCCGGACCTGCAGGGCTTCGGGCGCCGCGTCATGAAGATCTCGCCGCAGGACATGTACGACCTCGTGGTGTACCAGGCGGGCGCAGTGGAAGGTTTCGCGCGCGCCGCCGGCGCCAGGCTGCACCACGTGAAGTGCCACGGCGCGCTGTACAACATGGCGGCCAACGACGAGGCGCTTTCCGAAGCGATGGTGCGCGCCGCACGGGATCTGGGGGTCATGCTCTACGCGCTGTCGAACAGCAGGAACTTCGAGATCGCAAGGAAGCACGACATCCCCGTCGCCGGGGAAGTGTTCGCCGACCGCGGCTACTCCGACGACGGCACGCTCGCGCCGCGCGACCGGCCCGGGGGCATGATCGAGGACGCGGGCGAAGCGGTCGCCCGCGCGCTCGCCATGATCGAGCAGGGGTATGTCACCTCGCTGTCGGGCAAGCGGGTGCCGGTGTCGCCCGACACCCTGTGTCTGCATGGCGATCAGCCCGGCGCGGTCGCTTTCGCCCGGGCGATCCGCAAGGCTTTCGCCGAGCGCGACATTGCCGTGGGGCCGCCCGAAAGGTTGAGCTCGAGGCTGAAGTAGCTGCCGAGCGCGCGCCGGATGTGCTCCACGGTGAGACTCGACCTGCCCTGCGGCAGGATCCAGTTCGCGCAGGTGAGGGCGCGCACTTCGGGCTGCCGCTCCGAATGCACCTGCATCACCGTGGCCAGCACCTCATAGGTCATGCCATCGCTTTGAAAGTCGCGGCTTGCCCGCGTCAGCCCGGGCGCCGCCGCCAGGGTGTACAGGAACCGCTGCGACACGCGGCGCACCACGAACTCATCCGGAGCGACGCGCCGCGCGGCCTCAGCGCTCCCCTGCAGGCCGAGCGCGCAGTACGGTGCGTACTGGTTGACGTCATACCAGGGGAGGAGCTTCCCGTATTGCAGGTAGGCGCTGCCCTGATTCGGCGGAATGTCGAGGCTGCGGTGCAGGACGAACCTGGAGCCCACCGGGACCCAGAACTCGGTCGAGCGCTCGTTGGGCACGCCGTCCTTGTACGCCGTCTCGCAGGCTGCGAGCCCGGCGACCAGCAGCAGGGCCGCAAATCGACGCACCCGCAATCGGGTCACCTGCAATCGGGGTCAGAGCCCGATCATGTTTCGTCGCCCGGCGCGGCGGTGCGCGGCCCGGAGGTCTTGATGTTCTCGCCCAGGCTCGCCTTGTCGCCCGTGCCGAGCGCTTTGAGCAGGCCGGTCATGCGCATGGTCGCGCTGCCGGGCGAATCCCAGAGCTCCGCCTTGTCCAGGCGTACTTCCAGCAGGGCGAGCGACGGGTCGTCCACGCCGCGCGGGAACCAGGGCTTGGCAAAGGGCGTCCAGAGCTCGCGCATGCGCTCGCGGTCGCGCACCAGGCGCCCGGTCCCGGATACCGAGACGAAGCTCATCTTGTCCGGGTCCGCGTAGGTCAGGCACACCTGGTGGTCGTGCGCCTCCATCTCCTCGGTCTTGGGCGACTCGGCCTCGACGAAAAACCACAGGCGCGCCCGGTCATCCATGAGCAGCGTCTGCAGCGGTCGGCTGCGCATGGAGCCGTCGTTGCCGATCGTGGTGAGCATGCCGACCTTGATGCCCTCTATGAGGCCGGCGAGGCGGTCGAGCTCGTCGGTGGCTTGGCGTTCGATTCTCATGCCGCCGACCGCAAGCAAGCAGGATGCCGGCTAATAGAATAAGCCATGGCCCCGAAACTGTTCTCGCCGCTTGACCTGGGCGGCATCACGCTGCCCAACCGCATCGTCGTCTCGCCGATGTGCCAGTACTGCGCCGACGACGGGTCCATGAACGACTGGCACCTGGTGCACCTGGGCCACCTCGCGTACTCCGGCGCCGGACTGCTGATGGTCGAGGCCACCCATGTCACGCGCGAGGGGCGCATCACCCACGGCTGCAGCGGCCTTTACAACGACAGGAATGAATCCGAGCTGAAGAAAATACTCGGACATTGCCGGACCGTTTCCAAGAATCCGATCGGCCTGCAGCTCGGCCATGCCGGGCGCAAGGCCTCCTCGCAAGTACCGTGGGAAGGCCGCCAGCAGCTCGGGACCCACGAGTCCCCCTGGCAGACCGTCGCGCCTTCGCCGATTCCATTTTCGGACGGCTGGCATGTACCGAGGGAGCTGTCCGGTGAGGACATCCGCGGCCTCATCGATTCGTTCGTCCATTCGACCCTGAGGGCAATGCGCATCGGCTTCGATGTGCTCGAGCTGCACTCGGCGCACGGCTACCTGCTGCACCAGTTCCTGTCGCCCTTATCCAACCAGCGCAAAGACGCCTACGGCAAGGAGCGAACGAAGTTTCCGCTGGAAGTGGCGCGCGCGGTACGCGAGGCATGGCCGCGCGAGCGCGCGCTCGGGGCGCGCATCAGCGGCAGCGACTGGATGGAAGGCGGCCTGGGGCCGCAGGACGCGGTCACCTACGCGGGCGAGCTGGAGCGCATCGGCTTCGACTACGTATGCGTGTCGAGCGGCTCGATCGTGGGAAGCGCGCGCGTCGAGGTGAAGCCCGGCTACCAGGTGCCGTTTGCCGAAAGGGTCAAGAAGCAGACGAACCTGAAAGTGCGCGCGGTCGGCATGATCGCCGACCCGGCGCATGCCGAGTCGATCCTCGCCGAAGGCAAGGCCGACATGATCGCCATGGCGCGCGCCTTCCTCGACAACCCGCGCTGGGTATGGCACGCCGCGGAGCGCTACGGCATCAAGCTCGACTACCCGCCGCAATACGCCCGCAGCCGCTACGACGCCTGGCCGGGCAGCAAGCTCGCCAGGCCCTAGAATCGGGGTCAGAGCCCGAATAGCCAATCGGCTCCGACCCCGATTTGGATTGGTGCGAAGATCTGATGGCACGGCTTTTCAGCAACCGCGAGCGCCCGTACGACATGGGCGTGCTGCCCACCGAGCTGCTGGCGCGCGACGCCGCGGCGGAGATCGTCGACTCCCGGCAACCCGGGGACCTGGTTCGACCTCACGAAGCCTCCATCGCGCCTGCGCTGCAGGAGCATTTCGACTTCTGCGTGAAGTACCTGGAGGGCGAGGTGGCCCCGGCGAAGGCGCCGGTACCGGATGACCTGCTCAGCCGCGCGCGCAACCTGAAGGCTTCGGCCTATTTCCTGGACGCGACGCTTGCCGGCGTGTGCGAGCTGCAGCCCGGCGAGCATCCCGCGCATACCCACGCCTTCGTGTTCCTCGTCGAGTTCGGCCGCGAGCC
>DATACE010000091.1:0-3202 GCA_036259215.1 Burkholderiales bacterium
ACCGGCAGCACCCACCAGTTCGCGCGCCCGTAGCGGCGCAATTTTACCGCGTCCTTCTCGGTCATCATCACCGGCGCCTCCGCGCCGAAGTCGAGCTCCTCGGGCGTGAGCGGGTGATGGTCGGGGAACGGATGCGGCACCACCTGTACCCCGAGCTTCGCGAGGTGCAGGAAGAAGCGGTTCGGGTTGCCGATGCCGGCCACCGCGTGCACTTTCTGCCCGCCGAACGATTGCGCCGGCCGCCGATCGCGCGCGTCGGTCATGCGGTGCAGCGTCTCGCCTTCCAGCGCCATCTTGAACCCCGGGACGTCAGGATTCTGGTTCGAAACCACGGCATCCACGGACTTCAGGCGCCTTCGCGGCTCGCGCAGCGGCCCGGCCGGAAGCAGGAAACCGTTCCCCAGGCCGCGGGCGTCCACTACCGCAATCTCCACGTCGCGGCGCAGGCGGTAGTGCTGCAGCCCGTCGTCCAGGACCAGCACGTCGACTTCCGGGTGCGCTGCACGCAGGGCTTCGATGACGGCCAGCCGGTCCGCGCCGACCCATACCGGGCAGCCGCTGCGCCGCGCCAGCAGGATCGGCTCGTCGCCCACCTGCCCGGCCTCGTCGGCCACCGTCGCGGCGCGCGGCGCGGCAACGTTCGCCCCGTAACCGCGCGACACGATCGCCGGCGACCAGCCGTGCCGCTTCAGATGCTCGGCGATCCACAGCGCCAGCGGCGTTTTGCCGCTGCCGCCGACGGTCAGGTTGCCCACCACGATCACGGGAATGCCGGGGTGGGCGCTGGGCAGCAGGCGAAAAAAGTAAAGCAGCCGCCTGACGAGCACCACCAGAGCGAACGCAAGGCTTGCCGGCCACAGCAGCCAGGCGAGCGGGCCGCGGCCGTACCAGTGCTTCATGCTACCGGGCGGACTGCGTGGTGAAGGTGATCTGCGACAGGCCGGCGATGCGCGCCGCTTCCATGACCCGCACCACGGCCTGGTGCGTGGCGGCGGCGTCGGCGCTGATCACCACCACCGGCTCGCGGGCGCCGCCGCCGGCGCGGCGCAGCTCGTCGGCGAGCTGCTCGACGCCGCGGAACGCGACCGCCTGCTTGTTCACCACGTAATGGCCCTGCGCGTTGACCAGCACCGCGATCTCCGCCGGCCGCTCGGGCTGCTTCTCGGCATCCGCAGTCGGCAGGTTGATCTGCAGCTCGGTGTATTTCGAGTAGGTGGTGCTGATCATCAGGAAGATGAGGATCACCAGCAGCACGTCGATGAGCGGCACGAGGTTGATCTCGAGCGGCTCCTTCTCCTTGCCGCGCTGGAAGTTCACCGCCTGGGCTGTCCGGGGAAGTCCAGGCGCTCGCCGTGCAGCAGGTCCACCAGCTTCGAGGCCTGCAGCTCCATCTCGACCACGCAGGTGTCCACCTTGTTCTTGAAATGGCGGTAGAAAATGAGCGCCGGAATGGCGATGGCGATGCCGAAGGCGGCGTTGTACAGCGCGATCGAGATGCCGTGGGCGAGCTGCTGCGGGTTCGCGCCGGCGGGGGTCTGCGAGCCGAAGATCTCGATCATGCCGATCAGCGTGCCGAACAGGCCGAGCAGGGGCGCCGCGGTGGCGATGGTGCCCAGCGTGGTGAGGAAGCGCTCGAGCTGGTGCGCGACGCTGCGCCCGGCTTCCTCGATCGCTTCTTTCATGACGTAGCGGGAGCTTTTGTGGTTGCGCAGCCCCGCGGCGAGCACCGTACCGAGCGGCGAATCCTTGCTCAGCTTGTCGAGCACCTCCTCCGACACCCCCTGGCGCTGGTACACCGACACCACCTGCTCGAACAGCGTAGGCGGCACGATGCGGTTGGCGCGCAGGGTAATCGAGCGCTCGATGATCAAGGCGACGGCGATGACTGAAGCCAACAGCAGCGGCCAGATGGGCCATCCCGCTGCCTGGATGATTGCGAACACCGTTTTCCTTGTAATTGCGTCCGGCGAATCCGGGGCTGGACTTTAAGCAATCTGCCGCGCTCGGGCAACTTTGCGCGCTGCACCAAGTGCTGCGGTACGGCTACACTGCGGCGGCTCGCCGGCGCGCCGTTGTAGTGGATTCTGCGATATCCACAAAAATCTGTGGATAAGTTTGTGGATTGTCGCGGAAACTCGCGACACATGCCTGTCACAAAGCGGGCAAAGACGGTTCCGGTCAAAAATTGGGCAGCGCTTTCGCGATAGTGAACAAGCTGTTACGCATAAGAATGGGGATCCACGCCGCACCGTGGGCCGGCGCAGCACCGCGCCGGCCCGCGTGTGGATTAGTGTAGGCTCGCAAGCGCCGTTGACTTCGATGCAATACAACCTGCCCCGCGATCCTGTAGCGCCGGCCCCCGGCGTTGTCACCGTATCGCAATTGCTGCGCAGCGTGCGCGATACGCTGGAGCGGCGCTTTCCGCTCATGTGGGTGCGCGGCGAGCTGTCCAACGTGTCGCGCGCGCCCTCGGGGCACTGTTATTTCACCCTCAAGGACGACGGCGCGCAGGTCGACTGCGTGATGTTTCGCAGCCGTCTGGCCGCGGTCGAGGGCGAGCTGCGCAACGGCGAGCAGGTGGAGGTACGCGCCCTTGCCAGCCTGTATGAGCCGCGCGGCCGGTTCCAGCTCACCGTCGAAGGGATGCGCCGCGCCGGGCTCGGGCCGCTGTACGAGCGGTTCGTGCGCCTGAAGGGCCGGCTGGAGCAGGAGGGGCTGTTCGATCCGGCGGCCAGGCGCGCGCTGCCCGAGCATCCGCGCTGCGTCGGGGTCGTCACGTCGCTCGCCGCGGCGGCACTGCGCGACGTGCTCACCACGCTCGCGCGCCGCAATCCATCGATCCCGGTGATCGTCTACCCGGTGCCGGTGCAGGGCGAAGGTGCGGCGGCGCGCATCGCCGCCATGCTGGCGTGCGCCGGCGCGCGTGCCGAGTGCGATGTGCTGCTGCTCGTGCGCGGCGGCGGGTCGCTTGAGGACCTGTGGCAGTTCAACGAGGAAGCCGTCGCGCGGGCCATCCGCGCCTGCCCGATTCCGGTGGTGGTCGGCGTCGGCCACGAGACCGACTTCACGATTGCGGATTTCGCCGCGGTCGGCGTCGGCGCCCTGCGGTCGGCGGCGAAATCCGCAATCGTGAAGTCAGTCTCGTGGCCGACGCCGACCACCACCGGAATCGGGCAGGCGCGGATGGCCCGCGCGACGGCTT
>DATACE010000092.1:0-8980 GCA_036259215.1 Burkholderiales bacterium
CGTGTCGAACAAGCACCGCACCGCCGAGCAGCGCGCGGCCACCGTGCGCGGGTTCATCGCCGATTTCCTGCCGCATCTGGCGGCCGGGCGCATCCAGCCGCTCATCGACCGGGTGTACCCGTTCGACCGCCTGCCCGAGGCGCAGGCCTACATGGAGTCCGATGCGCACATGGGCAAGGTAGCGATCCGCATGTGAAGTTGGGTAGTCTTCGCGAAACCGAAAGGAGAGCCATGATCCGTCGATCCCTGATCCTCGCCGTTGCGCTGCTGCTTGCCCTGCCTGCCCACGCCGGCATGATCCGCCCGGACGACGCGGAACGCGCCCGGCTGAAGGTGCTCCTGCAGCGCGAGGAAGTGCGGGTGGAGCTGCAAAAGCACGGCATCCTGCCCCAAGAGGCGGCCGCGCGCGTGGATGCGATGACGCCGGCCGAAGTTCAGAGCCTCGCGGGACGCATCGATGCCGTGGTGGCCGGCGGCCAGAGTACGCAGAACCTGCTGCTGGTCATCATCATCGTTCTGCTGATCATCATCGCGCTCTAGGCCGAGAGCTCGGCGGGCTCGCCGCGCTCGTTGACCGTCTGCAGGCGCACCGGCCGCCGCCAGACGCGCCGCACGTATTCCAGCACGCGCCGCGAGCGCGCGAGGTCCAGGCCGCGGCCGTCGCTGGGGTGGTCGTGCTTGAGCTCCAGGCTGCCGTCGCTGCGCAGCTCGGTGACGGCCACGCGCGGCGCGCCGTAGTTGAACTTGGGCGCGAGTATCGCCTCGCGCACCGCGTCGAGGTCGCGGTTCACCACCTTGATCTCTTCGCCGGCGCCCTGCTCGTAGACGAACAGGTCCAGCTTCTCGGCGAGCTCGCGGTCGAGGAAATTGCGGATGAAGCCGAAGTCGTCCTCGTCGCGCATCACCTCACGCGCGCGCGCCATCCCGTGCTTCTCGGTGACGTGCTCCCACAGCGTGAAGCCCAGGTGGTAGGGATTGATGGCGAGCGAGGTCTCCTGCCCCGCGGCATACGGGCGCACGACGTCGGAGTGCGACTTGATCGCCGCGAGGTACAGCGGCTGGGGCAGGAAATCCGCCTCGCGCAGGAGGCGCGCGTGCCAGTACGAGGCCCAGCCCTCGTTCATGATCTGGCAGGCGAACACCGGGTAGAAGTACAGCGACTCGGCGCGCACCGCGAGGAAAATGTCGCGCTCCCACTGCTCGAGCTCGGGCGCGTAGTGCGCGATGAACCACAGCAGGTCGAACTCCGGGTGCGGGGGCACCGCGGCGCGCACCGGGCCGAGCTCAAGCTGCGCAGGCTCGGGCGTGCCGGGCAGCTTGCCGAAGCGCTTTTGGAAGTGGGATTTTTCCCCAACCTTCCTCTCCGGGGCGAACTCCGCATAACGCGCGCGGTGCAGCTCGCCGTCGACGTCGACATGCGACTCGAGCGCGAGCGCGGCGTCGAGCACCACCTCCACCCGTTCGAGGCCCACCGCGTCGATCGCCTGCTGGATGCGCTGGGCATGGGCAGCGGCGTGCTCGACGATGTTGCCGCCGGCCATCGCGTGGAAGCGCGCGAACAGCGAGTTGTTCTTGGAGAAATCCGCGTGGCCCAGCACGTGCGCGGTCACCAGGGTGTTCTCGGCGAGCGAGTTGCCGTCCATCAGGAAGGCGCGGCAGGGGTCCCCGGGAAACATCACCTCGAAGATCTTGGAGTGGCCCATGCTCTGGCGCACCAGCTGGTGGATGTAGCGCACGCCGAACGACCAGTGCGGCATGCGCACCGGCAGGCCGTAGACCGCGATCTCGGTCATGAGGCTGGCCGGTGCGATCTCGAAGTCGACGTCGTAATAGTCCAGGCCCAGGCGCTTCGCCAGGTCCTCGATGCTCGCGGCATACTCGGCGAGCTCACTCATCGGGCGTGCGCTCCTTGAAGAACTCGCGGATCGCGCGCCACACGTCGTCCTGCGAGCCGAGCGGGCTCATGCCCACCGGCAGGCCGGCGTCCTTGAGCTCGTGGAACATCTCGGCGAGCTGGGTCTCGCGCGGGCGGAAGGTGGCGATGCCGCCGGTCTCCACGTAGCCGGCGTAGTTGGTCTGCGCGGCGAGCGTGCGCAGCGCCGCCGCCGCGGGCTCGCGGTCCTCTGCCGCGTTCTCGCCGTCCGAGGCATAGAAGAAATAGACGTTGGTGCGGCTGGGATCGTAGCGGCTGCGCATCACCTCGAGGCCGAGCTGGAACACCCCGGACGACACGGTGCCGCCGCTCGAGGACGCCTGGAAGAACTCGCGCTCCTCGAACTCCCACGCCTGCGCGGCGTGCGCGAGGAACACCGTCTCCACCTTGGCGTACTGGCGGCGGATGCCCTGCAGGGCGAAGAAGAAAAACTGCTTGGCCAGCCGGCGCTGCGCCTCGTCCATGCTGCCCGAGACGTCGAGCGCGAAAATGACCGCGGCGTTGGTCGAGGGCGTGGCGCGCTTCACCAGCTGGCGAAAGCGCAGGTCCTCGTTGACGATGGCCACCGGATCCTCCTGCACCGCGCGGCGCTTCACCGCCTCCTTCATGGTGCGCCTGCGGTCCAGCCGCGAGCGCGCCCCGCGCTTGTCCCAGCCTTCGCGCACGTAGTCGGGCTCGTCCATGGTCGAGGTGCGCTTGGGCTTGAGGTCGGGCAGCTTCAGCTCCTCCCAGATCCAGTCGATGATCTCTTCCAGCTTCATCTCGACCACGAAGCGGATCTCGCCGTTCTCGGTGCCGCCGGACTGCGAGCCCTGATCGCGCTCCGGCTTTGCCGGCCGAAGGACGTCGCCGGGCTCGCCGCGCCCCTGCCCGGCCCCCTGCTGCTCCGCCGGCTCGGCCAGCCGGAATCGCGAATGCTCGAGGAACCGCACCGGCACCAGCACGCTGCGGTTGCTCCCCGGGTTGGTCAGCAGGTCCTCGCCCGACAGGATCTCGGGCAGGCTGCCCTTTACCGCCTCGCGCACCTTCTGGTTGTGCCGCAGCCAGTCGCGCGCCCCGCGGGAAAAAAGCTCGTACCAGGGCGTCTCGGCCGCGATGCGCACCATGCGGCTATTCCTGCGCCAGTAAGGTGGTCACGTAGTTCAGCGCCTCGCGCGCGCTGTGGATGTCGTAGCCGTACTCGTCGACCAGCCGCTTTTCCACCACCGAGATCTTTTGGCGCGTCTCGTCGTCGGGGCGCGCGCTGGAGCTCACCAGGCGCAGCACGTCGCGGCGCTGCTCGAACAGGTACTGCTCGACCGCGTCGTGCAGCGGCGCGTGGCTGTCGAGCGTGAACTTCTCGCCGCGCTTGTAGGCGCCCATCGCCTTGCGCACCACTTCCTGGCGGAAGGACAGCTTGCCGCTCTCGGAGATGCGGATCTTCTCTTCCACGTTGCGCAGGAAGCGCTCGTCGGGCTTGCGCTCCTCGCTGGTGATCGGGTCCTTGATGGTGCGCGAGTCGAGGGTCGCCTCGACCTCGTCGAGGTACTTGTCGAGCAGCTGCTGCGCCTCCTGCTCGAACGACACGAACAGCGCCTTGTGCACGTCCTCCTTGACCCAGCGGTTGTAGAAGTCCTTGCGCACCGTGACCAGGTAGTCGATCCACTTCCTCTTCTTCTTGCCGTCCATGCGCACGTCCGACTCGATCGCATCCTTGAGCGCGATGAGGACATCCATGGTGGTGAGGCTCTTGGCGCTCGACTGAATGATGGCGTTGGACAGGGCGTTGATCACGAAGCGCGGCGACACGCCGGCGAGGCCTTCTTCCGGGCTGCGCGCGCGGATCTTCTCCACCTCGGACTGCTGCACGCCTTCGACGTCCTCTCCGGCGTACAGGCGCACCTTCTTGCCGTGCTCGGTGTCGCGCTCGTCGCCTTCCTGCAGCCGGGTGAGCACCGCGAACACCGCGGCGACGTGCAGCGCGTGCGGGTCGAGGTGCACCTCGCGGAAGGCCTGCGTGGAGGAGGTGAGCTTCTTGTAGATGCGCGCCTCTTCCTTGTAGGACAGGGTATAGGGCACCTGGATGATGACCATGCGGTCGAGCAGCGCCTCGTTCTCGGCCTCCTGCAGGAACTTGCGGAACTCGGCGAGGTTGGTGTGCGCGATGATGGTCTCGTCGAGGTGGATCAGCGGGAACCGCGACACCTTGACGTTCTTCTCCTGCGTCAGCGTGAGCAGCAGGTAAAGGAACTCGCGCTTCACCTTGAGGATCTCGATCATCTCGAGCATGCCGCGGCTCGCCGCGAACACCGCCCCCGACCAGGACCAGGCGCGCGGATCACCCTCGTCGCCGAACTCGGAGACCTTGGAGAGATCCACCGAGCCCACCAGGTCGGCGATGTCGGCGGTGGTCGGGTCGTGCGGCGCATAGGTGCCCACGCCCACCCGGCCGGCCTCGGAAATGAAGATGCGCTGCACCGGCATCTGCATGAAGTCGCCGTTGAATTCGTGCTGCAGGCGGCTCACGCAGTACGGGCACAGCTCGCCCTGGATGTCCACGCCGTAGCTGCCGCGGAACTGGGCGCGCAGCGTATGCGGCACGAGGTGCAGCGGCGACTCGTGCACCGGGCAGCCGTGGATGCCGTACAGCGCGCCGGCCTCGGTGCGGCTGTACTCCTCCAGACCGCGCTTGAGCAGAATCACCATGGTGGACTTTCCGCCGGACGGAGGGCCTAGCAGCAGCAGCAGCCGTCTGCCAACTTCGGAGCCGGCGCTCGCCGCCTTGAAGTAGTCGACCACGCGCTCGATGGTGTCGCCGATGCCGTAAAGCTCGTCCTCGAACAGCTGACAGCGCAGGCGCCCCTGCGCATCGTCGAAGCCGTCGGAGCGCATCATGTCCCAGATGTACTGGTGGCTGCTGCGCGCGATGCCGCGTGGGTCGGCGGGATAAATGGTCTCGAGGAACTGGGCGAAGCTGCCGGCCCAGTGCGCGGCGCGGTGCTCCTTGCTGTATTCGCCCAGGGACTTGAGCAGGCTTGCAGGATTGTTCATACGCCACCGCCTTTCATCGCCGGAGATTCCCTCTCATGCTTTAGATCACGAATACGCCTCGCACATCCATCCTTCAAAGCAAGGATCGCACCCTCCGTCCGCGCTATGCTTGCACCCTTGTCGTAACAAACGCGCCGGGCGGCTGCGCAGTTGACGTTCCTTACTGTCGGAGCATTCCCGTCGTTTTTCGTTTACAGTGTTTCGAAGGAACGAACCGCGGAGCACGGTTGTGGTCAAATCGTTGACGCAGCGATGCTGAAAGAAATCCTAGGAGTCGCCGACGACCCGCCGGCGAAGAGGCGCTGGTTTCATGACGACTTCTTCGACCTCTTTGTCTGGCAGTCGGACGGCGAGGTAACCTTGTTCCAGCTGTGCTACGGTGCCGATGCCACCGAGCGGGCGCTGGTCTGGGACAAGGCGCGCGGCTTTTTCCACGACGGTCCGCCCGGGTCGCAGGACGTCATCTCGCGGTTCGAGGACGCCGCCGCCGCCCTGCCCGAGGACATCCGCAGCGAGATCCGCCAGAAGGTCCACGAGTACGCCGGGCGCCGCTTGTCCATCACCTCCCGGCGCAAGCGCTTCCGCCGCGCCGCCTGGCAGAAAAAGTAGCCGGCGCCCGAAGTCGCTAGCGCTTGGGTAGCTAGCGCTTGGCTCCCGGCGCCCCGATCGCCACCGGGCGAACCGCCGCCCCCGCGGCGCCCTTCTCGCGCGCCGGCAGGATGAGCGTGCAGGAGGTCCACACCTTGTCGCGCGCGAGCTCGTCCAGCTTCGCGTTTTCGATTTGGTGGATGCCCGCCTGCGTTAGCAGGTGGTGGTGCACGGCGAACGGCAGGCCTTCCGGGGTGCCGGGCGCGGGGGCCGCCTTGCCCTGCAGCATGCCTTCGGGCACCGCATCGATGAACGGAGTATCAAGGCCCACCGCCACCACGCGCTTCTCCGCCAGGTACTGGGCGGCATCGTAGGACAGCCCGGGCGCCTGCGTGTAGTACAGCTTCGCCGTATCCGGGTCGCTCCAGTGCTCGCCCCAGCCGGTATGCACGTAGACCACGTCGCCCGGGAGGATGCCGCGGCTTGCCAGCCCCTGCGCCTTGAGCATGCCCTGGAGGTCGGCGGCGCTGACCGTCTCGCCGCCCTTCATGCCGCCCTTCTTGTAGGCCTTCGCGTCCAGCAGCACCGCCGAGGTGATGATCGGCGGAATCTTGTCGATGCCCAGCTTGAGCAGCGGCGAGTCGGGCGTGGGCTTGACCTCGGCCTGCTTGAGGCCGCCGTAATAGGTGGCCTCCTCCGCCGGCAGCGGCGCTTTGCCGTCCCAGGCCCCGCCCAGCACGGCAAAGTGCCCGAGGGCGTCGATCTGCGTACCCTGCTGGCCGTGCTCGTTGCCTTCGTTCAGCGTCTCGCTGTTGAACGCCTGGCGGGTGCCCGGGATGCCTGAGGTGGGCTTGGGCTTCACCTCGTAGGGACCGCCGAAGGGCGACAGCGGCATGCTGCTCGAGCGCAGCTGCGACACTTCGTAGGGCCGGGCGTAGGGCTGCTGGAGGTACCAGGCGCAGCGGTTCAGCGTCGCCGGGCCAATCTGGTTGGCCATGCCGCGCTCGTCGCCCGCCGGCCAGGGCGGCGAGGGCACTTTCATGCGTTGAAGCTTCGCCGGCTCGGAGGCCTGGGCGGCGAACACGGAAAGAACCAGAATCCACTTAAGATGGGCGCTCATGGGCATGATGATCGACGGTGTATGGCGGGACATTCCGCGCGACACCAAGTCTACAGGCGGCGCCTTCGTCCGGCCCGAGAGCCCCTTTCGCGATTCCATCCCGCCGGGCAGCGTGAAGAAGGGCCGCTACCGCCTGTACGCGGCCAAGTCCTGCCCCTGGGCGCATCGCACGGTGATGCTGCGCGCGATGAAAGGCCTGGAGAAGGCCATTCCGGTGTTCTACGCCGGCCCGGACATGGCGCAGAACGGCTGGGAGTTCCACGACGGCGGCATCCGCTACCTGCACGAGCTCTATGCCCGGGCGCGGCCGGGCTACACCGGCCGCGTCACCGTGCCGGTGCTCTGGGACGAGCAGACCGGCGCTATCGTGAACAACGAGTCGGCCGACATCGTGCGCATGCTCAACCGCGACTTCGACGCGCTCGCCACGCGCAAGGTGCACGACCTGTACCCCGAGCCGCTGAGGCGCGAGATCGACCGCATCAACGAGCGGGTCTATCGCACGGTCAACAACGGCGTGTACCGGGCCGGCTTCGCCACCGCCCAGGACAAGTACGACGAAGCGGTAACCGCGCTTTTCGCCACGCTGGACTGGCTGGAGCAGCGCCTGGCGAAGCAGCGCTGGCTGTGCGGCGCGCGTTTCACAGAAGCCGACCTGCGCCTGTTCACCACGCTGGTAAGGTTCGACGCGGTTTATTACTCGCATTTCAAGTGCAACCTGCGGCGGCTCATCGACTATCCGAAACTATGGCGCTACACGCGACGCATCTATGCCCTGCCGGGAGTGGCCCGCACGGTCGACCTCGCCCAGATCAAGGCGCACTACTACCGCAGCATGAAGCACATCAATCCCACACAGATCGTCCCCAAAGGGCCGCGGCTGGACTTTCGGCTGCGCTGAGACTCGCTTCGGTCCTGGTCCTGGGCGGCCTGCTTGCCGGCGCCGCCCAGGCGAGCAGCGACCCTTTCGCAGACCTGTCGCAAACCTGGGGCGCGGGCATGGGCGCGGTGGTGCGCATGGAGCGCTCGCCCTACCGCGGCGCGGGAAACCGGCGCGATTTCATCCCTATGTACCTGTACGAGGGCGACCTCGTGTTCCTGCGCTCCAACAGCGTCGGACTCAAGCTGGAGCCCTCGGGCGTGGGACGCGTGGAGCTTTTCTTCCGCCACCGGTTCGAAGGTACGCCGTTCGAGGACATTCCGCCGAGCCTGGCCGGCATGGCGCGCCGCGAGCCGGGCATCGATGCCGGCATCGGCGCGCACTGGGCCGGCGTCTGGGGCACGGCCTACGCCGAGCTGCTGCAGGACGCCTCCACCGCCTCCGAGGGAAGCGAGCTGCGCCTGGGCTACAAGTATCCTTGGCGCCGGGGGCGGCTCTCGGCGTGGCCGTACGCATTCCTCGCGCTGCGCAGCTCGGAGCTCAATGACTACTATTACGGCGTGCGCCCCGGGGAAGCCACGGCCGGGCGCCCGGCCTACGAGGCGCAATCCGGAGTGGGCGGGGAGCTCGGCGTGCTCGCGGCCTACCCGCTCGCCGGCCGCTGGCGCCTGCTCGCCGGCGCATCGCTCGCCTGGCTGCCGCGCACCGCGGCGGAAAGTCCGATCGTGGAGCAGCGCGTGCAGCCGCGCTTCACCCTGGGCGCGCTATACGATCTCTCGCCGCAGACAGATCCGTGGACCTCGACCCGGCCGCTCATCGTGCGCGCGTACTATGGACAGTCGAGCGATTGCGACGTGGTGCCCATCGCCACGCTGCGCTGCACCAGCACCCATACCCAGGACAAGACCGACATCGCCGGCATCGATTTCGGCCGACCTTTCATCACCGGCCTGAACGACTGGCCGGTCGACCTCGCCGGCTTCGTCGGCATCATCCGCCACAAGGAAAAGGGCTTCCAGCCCGACTTCTGGCAGGTCAACCTGTACCTCAAGGCGTGGTACTACGGCTTTCCCTGGAGCGCCCGATTGCGCACGCGCCTCGGCCTGGGCGTGGGCCTCGCCTTCGCCGAAGAGGTGCCGCTCGCCGAGCAGCGCGACCAGGCCCTGCGCGGCCGGGGCACCTCCAAGCTGCTGCAGACGCTGGACCCCACGTTGGATTTCAGCCTGGGCGACCTGGTCGCCTCCCCGCGCCTGCGCGACACGTTCCTCGGCGTGGGCGTGTCGCACCGCTCCGGCATCTTCGGCACCTCGCACCTGCTGCGCAACGTCGACGGCGGCTCCAACTACATCTACGGCTACGTCGAGAGCTCGTTCTAGGAATTCGGAGTCAGGAAATCGGCGCAAGGCGTTCTCCATGCTCGACAGCCGTA
>DATACE010000093.1:0-5368 GCA_036259215.1 Burkholderiales bacterium
CGGCTTCATCAGCAAGTCGATGATCCTTTCCGCCGCGGGCCTGGACGGGCTGCTCGTCATCTGGCTCGTGCTGCTTTTCGCCTCCGCGGGCGTCTTCCATCATTCCGGCATCAAGATCCCGTATTTCGCGTTCTTCGGGCACGACTCCGGCAAGCGCTGCGCCGAGGCGCCGGGCAACATGCTGGTGGCAATGGGGCTCGCCGCGGCACTGTGCATCGGCATCGGCGTTTACCCGGATCCGCTGTATGCCCTGCTTCCGTACCCGGTGGACTATCAGCCCTACACAGGGAGCCACGTGCTGACGCAGCTGCAGCTGCTCATGTTCTCGGCGCTGGCTTTCTCGGTCCTGATGCGCACGGGCATATATCCGCCCGAGCTGCGCCTGATCAACCTGGATTTCGACTGGACCTACCGGCACCTGCTTGCCAGGGTGGCCGACGGCGCCGGCAAAGTGATCGGCGGCATGGTGGCCGGTGTCGAAGCAGGCGGCGCATCGCTATGGTCGCGCACGCAAGCCGGCGCGCGCTCGCTGCACGGGCCGCGCGGCTACTTCGGACGCACATGGGCTTCGGGCGCCATGGGCTTTGGCGTGATGGTGCTGCTGCTCGCCTTTCTTGTCTCGTACTACGTCTTTTGACGCGCTAGAATTCGCGCCTGCCTTGCAGAAACACGCCTATATGTCCCTGCCAGTCACGGAAGTGGAGCGCGAGCTGCTGCATACGCGGCGCGTGCGCTACGAAGGCTACAAGCGCGCCGACGGCCTGTGGGACATCGAAGGCCACCTCACCGACATCAAGAACCACGACTACCAGCTGAAGACCGGCGTGCGCCGCGCGGGCCAGCCGGTGCACAGCATGTGGCTGCGGCTCACCATCGACGGCAAGTTCAACATCGTCGATGCGCTCGCGTCCTCGGAAGTGGTGCCCTACCCGGACGGCTGCGAGTCGATCGCGCCCGCCTACCGCGCGCTGGTGGGCCTCAACCTCGTCCGGGACTTCCGCAGGAAAACGCGCGAGCTGCTCGGCGGGGTGCGCGGCTGCACCCATCTGACCGAAATGCTGGCCGGCATGCCTACCGCGGCCATCCAGTCGTTCGCCGGCGAGATGCAGGAAGAGCGCGATGACGGGCGCAAGCCCTTCCAGCTCGACCAGTGCCACGCCCTGGAAACCAGCACGGAAACCGTGCGCCGCTGGTACCCCAAGTGGTACCGGAAAGAGAAAACCCCCACCCCATGAAAATCCACGAGTACCAGGGCAAGGAGATCTTCCGCAAGTTCGGCATGCCGACGCCGCGCGGCTTCCCGGCGTTCACCGTCGACGAGGCGGTGGCGGCGGCGCAGAAGCTCGGCGGCAAGGTGTGGGTAGTGAAGGCGCAGATCCACGCCGGCGGCCGGGGCAAGGGCGGCGGGGTGAAGCTGGCGAGGTCCGTCGAGGAGCTGCGCACATTCGCTTCCTCGATATTGGGGATGCAGCTGAAAACGCACCAGACGGGCCCGGAGGGCCAGAAGGTCAGGCGCCTGCTGATCGAGGAGGGCGCCGACATCAAGAAGGAGCTCTACGTCGGCATGGTGGTCGACCGCGTTTCGCAGCGCGTGGTGCTGATGGCCTCCTCGGAAGGCGGCATGGACATCGAGGAGGTGGCGGCCACCGCCCCCGAGAAGATCCGCAAGGTGACCATCGACCCGGTGGAGGGCCTCACCGACCAGGACGCCGACGAGATCGCCGTCAGCATCGGCATCCCGGATCGGGCGCTGCCGCAGGCGCGGGCGGTGTTCAAGGCGCTCTACAAGTGCTTCTGGGAGACCGATGCCTCGCTGGCGGAAATCAATCCTTTGATACTTACCCAGCAGAACCAGGTCATTGCGCTGGACGCCAAGCTCAACTTCGACGACAACGCGCTGTTCCGCCACCCCGACATCGCGGCGCTGCGCGATCTCGACGAGGAGGACCCGCTCGAGATCGAGGCCTCGAAATACGACCTCAACTACATCTCGCTCGACGGCAACATCGGCTGCATGGTGAACGGCGCCGGGCTCGCCATGGCGACCATGGACACCATCAAGCTCTACGGCGGCGCGCCGGCCAACTTTCTCGACGTCGGCGGCGGCGCCACCGCGGAGAAGGTCACGGCCGCGTTCAAGATCATGCTGTCGAATCGCAAAGTCGAAGCGATATTGGTCAACATCTTCGGCGGCATCATGAAGTGCGACACCATCGCCGAAGGCGTGGTCAAGGCGGCGCGCGAGGTGAAGCTCGCCGTGCCGCTGGTGGTGCGCATGAAAGGCACCAACGAGGACCTGGGCAAGAAGATCCTGAAGGACTCCGGCCTGCCGATCATCTCGGCCGACAACATGGCGCAGGCCGGTGAGCGGGTGGTGGCCGCGATCGCGGAGAAGCGGGCATGAGCATCCTCATCGACAAGCACACGCGGGTGATGACGCAGGGCATCACCGGCAAGACCGGCCAGTTCCATACGCAGACCAGCCGCGCCTACGCCAACGGCAAGGCGTGCTTCGTGGCCGGGGTCAACCCCAAGAAGGCGGGCGAGGACTTCGACGGCATTCCGATCTTCGGCAGCGTGCGCGACGCCAAGGCCCAGACCGGCGCGACGGTTTCGGTGATCTATGTGCCGCCGCCGTTCGCCGCGGCGGCGATCGACGAGGCGGTGGAGGCGGACCTCGAGCTCGTGATCTGCATCACCGAGGGCATCCCGGTGCGCGACATGATCATGACCCGCCACCGCATGAAGGGCAGGCGCACGCTGCTGGTGGGGCCCAACTGCCCCGGCGTGATCACGCCCGAGGAGCTCAAGATCGGCATCATGCCCGGCCACATCCACAAAAAGGGCCCGGTGGGGGTGGTGTCGCGCTCGGGCACGCTGACCTACGAGGCGGTCGGGCAGCTCACCGAGCTCGGCCTCGGGCAGTCCTCGTGCGTCGGCATCGGCGGCGATCCTGTCAACGGACTGAAGCACATAGACGTTCTTCGGCTGTTCAACGACGATCCGCAGACCGAGGCGGTCATCATGGTGGGGGAAATCGGCGGCTCGGACGAGGAAACCGCGGCGCGCTGGGTGAAGGAGCACATGAAAAAGCCGGTGGTCGGGTTCATTGCCGGGGTTACGGCGCCGCCGGGCAAGCGCATGGGCCACGCCGGGGCCATCATCTCGGGCGGCAAGGGCACGGCGCAGGAGAAGCTCGCGGTGATGGAGGAATGCGGCATCAAGACTACCCGCAACCCGGCAGAGATGGGTCGGTTGCTGAAGTCCGTTCTGCGCTGAGAAGAAGATTCTCACCCTAGCAAGACCCTATTCGCTGCTTGCCACGCTGCCCTACGCGGCGACGATCTTCCTGTCGTCGTTCCTGCTGTTCCTGGTCCAGCCGATCATCGCGAAGCAGATCCTGCCGTGGTTCGGCGGCTCGGCGGGAGTCTGGACCACCTGCCTGGTGTTCTTCCAGAGCGTGCTGCTCGCGGGCTATGCCTACGCGGACTGGACCACGCGGCTGGGGGCGCGCCGCCAGGCGCTGATCCACGTGCTGCTCCTCGCCGCCTCGCTCGCCACGCTGCCGATCATCGCCTCGAGCGGCTGGAAGCCGCAGGGCGACGAGCAGCCCATCGCGCGCATCCTGCTGCTGCTCGCGGCCACCATCGGCCTGCCTTACTTCCTCCTGTCCACCACCACGCCGCTGCTGCAGTCGTGGTACTGGCGGCGCTTTCGCAGCGCGGTGCCCTACCGGCTGTTCGCTCTGTCCAATTTCGCCTCGCTGCTGGCGCTGCTCGGCTTTCCGGTGCTGTTCGAGCCGGCGTTCGACCTCGGGCAGCTCGGCTGGGGCTGGTCGTTCCTGTTCGCGGGCTTCGCGCTGCTGTGCGCCGGCACCGCCTGGCTTTCGATGGATGGCGCCGAGTCCCAGGTGACAAAGAAGCGCGCCGAACCCGTCGCCGCCGTCGCGCAGCTGCAGTGGCTTGCGCTGTCGGCCATGGGCTCGGTCATGCTGCTCGCGGTCACCAACCACGTCACGCAGAACATCTCGAGCGTGCCTTTCCTCTGGGTGCTGCCGCTCGCACTGTACCTCGTCACGTTCATCCTGGCCTTCGACCATCCGCGCTGGTACGCAAGGCCGGTGTTCCTCGCGCTGCTCGCGCTGCTCGTCCCGGCCATGGCCTGGTACATCCCCTCGCTCGACCTCGCCGTGGCGGCGCCGGTGTACCTCGTCGGCCTGTTCGTGTCCTGCATGGTGTGCCACGGCGAGCTCGCGCGGCGCAAGCCCGACCCGGCGCAGCTCACGCGCTTCTACCTCATGATGTCGCTCGGCGGCGCGCTCGGCGCGGTGCTGGTCGCCATCGCGGCGCCGCTGCTGCTGCCCGGCTACTTCGAGCTGGGCATCGCCCTGGTGCTGCTGCCCGCCCTGCTGCTGGCGAGCGTCGCAGGCCTGCTGAGGATCGCGGGCGTGCTGGTCACCCTGCTTGCCGCGGTGTTCGTGGTGCGCGGCGCCTACGACTATGCCGGCGACGTGCGCGTGATGGAGCGCGACTTCTACGGCGTGGTGCGCACCGCCGACCACTACAGCCCGGTGCCTTACCGCTCCATGTACCACGGCGCGATCATGCACGGCGGGCAGCTCCTGGGAGACTCCTTTCGCAACACGCCGGCCGATTATTTCAGCCCCGGCTCGGGCTACGGCCGGGTGTTCGCGTCCTTGCGCGACATGCGGCCGCGGCAGCCGCTGCAGGTGGGCGTCATCGGCCTGGGGGCCGGGGTGATCGCCGCATGGATGGAGCCGGGCGACCGGCTGACTTTCTACGAGATCAGCCCGCGCGTGGTCGACATCGCGCGCCGCGAGTTCACCTTCCTCGCGGATACCGCGGCCCGCACCGAGATCGTCCTGGGCGACGGGCGCCTGTCGCTGGAGCGCGAAGCCCCGCGCGGCTATGACGTGCTGGGCATCGACGCGTTCTCGGGCGACTCGATCCCCATGCACCTGGTGACGCGCGAGGCGATGGCGATCTACGTGAGGCACCTGAAGCCCGACGGCGTGATCGTGTTCCAGGCCACCAACCGCTTCGTCGACCTGCTGCCGGTGATCCAGCGCCTGGCCGCCGAGTTCGGCATGGAGGCGGTCAACGTCGCCGATTCCCCGGTCGCCGAGACCGGCCCGGAATACTGGTACTCGGCCACCGACCAGGTCATCGTCACGCGCAACCGGCGCCTGCTCGACTGGCCGCATGTCGCCGCCGTCGCCGAGCCCATCGAGCCGCGCCCCGACCTGCCGCTGTTCACCGACTCCCACCACAACCTGCTGCGGATCCTGAAGTAACCCCGAAATCGGGGTCAGAGCCCGAATTCCAAATCGGGGTCAGAGCCCGATTGG
>DATACE010000094.1:0-4787 GCA_036259215.1 Burkholderiales bacterium
AGCGCCGGCGCGCGGCCGGCGCTCGCCGGCGTGCTGCCGCCAGCCGAAAAACCCCGCGATCGCCGCGGTGCCCAGGTGCAGCCACACATCGTGGCCGTGCAGCGGGAGGACGCCGAAGCCGGTGTTCAGACCGGGGATGAGCCCCATGATGCCGAGCGCCCCGAACAGCACTGCCAGGCTCTGGGCGTAGAACTTCGGGCTGGCGTTGCCCATGTAGGCCCATAGGCCCCATGCCCCGACCACGAGGTGCACGGCGGTATGCAGCATGTTGACCGCGAAAAGCCCGAGCACCACCCCGTACATCACGTCGAAGGCGAGGGGCGGCGCATTGGGCGGCGGCGGCGCAAGCATGCCGGGCATCAGGCCCAGCAGGCCTGCGCCCAGGTACAGGATGCCGGCGATGAGCGCGAAGCTGCGCGCGGTCACGGCGCCTCCGGATTACCCGGCTGCGGCGTGTCGTAGTCGCGGCTCAGGCGCACTTCGCCGCCGGGCTCGAGCACGGCGACGCGGCAACGGCGCTTGGCGCGCGCGACCCGCACGGCGTGGCGCATGGCGCCCCATTTGCTGTGGAAATACGCCACCGCCACGCGGCTCGGACCGCGCTCGTTCACGCTCCACACGCCGTCCTTCGACAGCACGACGGAGAGCAGCGCCGGCTCGCCTGCCATCAGCTGCCTTTGACTTTCAGGTTGTTCTTCACCGTGGAGACGCCGTCGACGCCTTGCGCCACGGACTCGGCGCGTTTCTTGGTGGCCTCGCTGTCCACCATCCCGTTCAGCGTGACGGTGGTGCCGGCGCTGTCGACGTCGATGTTCCAGGTCTTCAGGCCGACGTCGGCGGCGAGCGCCGCTTTCACCTTGCCGGTGAGCATGGCGTTCTTCGAGTCGCGCTTGATCTCGGACTCGCCGCTAGCGCCGCTGGAGGCGCGCTCGGAGCTGTTCGGGTCGCTCGCGCAGGCGCCGAGGGCGAAGGCGAGGGCGGTGGCACTGACGATGGCGGTGAGTTTCATGAGGTACTCCTTTCGTGGGTTGAATCGGTCTTCGGTTTGGGTGGGTTGGGCTCGCACGCAGTGAGAGACAGGAACGAAAAGGCGGTCAACAGAAGCGCCAGGGCTTTCATGGCTAGAACACCAGCATGCCGAGCATCACCCCGAACACCAGGATGATGAGGAAGATGGCGAGGAAGATGAAGAACAGCACCTTGGCGACCGTGCGCGCCCCCGAGGCGATGTTGGTGAAGCCGAAGAATCCCGCGATCAGCGAGATGATGAAAAAGATGATGGCCCATTTGAGCATCTCCTCAGCTCCGGGAAGGCGCCTGCGCGTGCACGGTCGGCGGCTTGTCGACCGGCGGGCGGCGGATTTCCTGCTCGAGGCTCTGGCGCGCGCGCTTCTCGAACGGCGCGAGCTCCACCGGGCGCCCCGACTCGGCCGACTGGTACAGCGCGCGGATTACGCGCACGTCGGCGAGGCCCTCGTCGGCCGACGGCTCGGGGTCCTGGTTCTTCAGCACGCAGTCGGAGAAATAGAGCAGCTCGGGCGCGAACTGGTCGCGCTTGGCGAAGCGCCGCTCCTTCACCTCGCCGTCCAGCGTCAGGCGGTGCTGCAGCGCCATGGCGTACTCGTAGGCGGGCTCGACGACGAGATCGCCCTTGGTGCCCACCAGGCGATACTCCGACACGTCGGCCGCGCCGAAGCTGCAGGTAAAGGTAGCCAGCCGCTCGTGCGGGAAGCGCAGCGTGCAGCTGATCGATTCTTCCACGTCGCCGATCGAGCCGCTCGCTGCCGCGCGCGCCTCCAGCGGCTCGTCGCGGAAAAGCCCGCGCGCGGCGTTGATGCAGTAGATGCCGATGTCGTAGAGCACGCCGCCGCCCAGTTCGCTTTTCACTCGTATGTTCCCCGGCACCACGTGCATGCTGAACGTG
This sequence comes from Burkholderiales bacterium, assembly GCA_036259215.1. Taxonomy (GTDB): domain Bacteria; phylum Pseudomonadota; class Gammaproteobacteria; order Burkholderiales; family SG8-39; genus SCGC-AG-212-J23. The sequence goes on from DATACE010000094.1 coordinate 1,925, forward strand.
GAGTTGAACAGGCGCGGCTCGCCGATGCGCCCGGAGCGGGCCACCTCGATCGCTTCCAGGTTGGCGCGCTCGAAATGCAGCCGGTAGGCGACCATCAGCTTCACCCCGGCGTCGCGCGCCGCGCGCGCCATGCGCTCGCATTCGGCCTCGGTGAGCGCCATGGGCTTTTCCACCAGCACGTGCACGCCGGCCTCGGCGGCGCGCACCGCGTAGTCGCAATGCAGGCTGTTGGGCAGCGCGATGTACACGGCATCGACCGCGCCGCTTTTCAGCAGGGCGTCGTAGCCGTCGTAGCCGCAGCGGTGCTCCACGCCGTACTTCGCGCCCAGCTCCTCGAGCTTGACCGGGTCGCCCGAAACCAGCGCGGCCAGCTTCGAGTTGCGGCGCGAGTTGCCGAACGCGGGCAGCACCGCCACCTGCGCGATGTGGCCTAGCCCGACCACCGCATAGCGGATCTGGCGCCTAGGCATGCGGGGTTGTAACGCGCATCCGGGTCATGCCGCGCGCCGCTTCGCTTTCTGGCGGCGCGGCCTTTCCTTTTCGCCCTTGTCCTGCTTGCGCTCGACGCTTTTCTTGAGCAGCGCCATGAGGTCGATGACTTCGGCGCCGGCAGGCTCGCGCTTGCCCTTCTCGGGCGGCGTGATCTCCTCGGTCTGGCCGGCTTTGACCTTCTCCTCGATGCGCTCCAGCAGGTCGTCGCGGTAAGTGTCCTTGAACTTCTCCGGCTTCCACTTCTCGGCCATGTCGTCGATCAGACGCAGCGCCATGTCGATTTCCTTGGCCGTGGCCTTGGCCTGCAGCGCGCTTGCCGGGATGTTCAGGTCCGCGGCCGCCTTCAGCTCGTCGGCATAGCGCAGCGTGTTCATCATGAGCAACTCGTCCTGCGGCATGACCGCGGCGAGGTACTGGCGCGTGCGGATCACCACGGTCGCGACGCCGGCCTTGCCCGATTTTTTCAACGCGTCGCGCAGCAGGGCATAGGCCTTTTCCCCCCGCTTGCCCGGCGAGAGGTAATAGGGCGTCTCGAAATACGCCGGCGGGATGTCCTTCAGGTCGACGAACGCCTGGATGTCGACCGTCTTGCTCGCCTCCACGTTGGCGCGGCGGAAATCCTCGTCGGACAGCACCACGTATCGGCCGTCCTCGTACTCATAGCCCTTGACGATCTCGGCCCAGGGCACGTCCTCGCCGGTGGACTTGTTGTACCGCTTGTAGCCCACCGGGGCGAGGTCGCGCTTGTCGAGCATGGTGAGGTCGAGCTCGCTCGAGCGCTTCTCGGCGGAGAACAGCTCGACCGGGACGTTCACCAGGCCGAAGCTGATCGCGCCTTTCCACAGGCCCCGAGCCATGCCGCCTTACTTCGTGCTGCCGGCGCTGGAGCGCGTCTCGCCGCTGGACGCGGAGCGCTTGGGACGCTCGCCGCTGTCCTGGCGCTGCGCGTACTGCTTGGAGATAGCGGCCTTGGCCTGGTCATGCTTCGCCTTGGCCTGCTTCTCGCAGGCATCCTTCTGCTCGCCCTTCTGGTCGTCGCACTTCTGCTTGGCCACCTCGTATTCGCCCTCGGCTTTCGCCTCGGCGACCTTGCGCTGGTTGCGTTGCGACGGGTTGGATTTCGCCGCGAGCTCGGCCTTGGCGATCTTCTCCTGCGCCTTGGCTTCTTTCTCGCACACGTCCTGGGCGTTGTCCTTCATCGCCTCGCACTTTTCCTTGGCGGCCTTGTACTGCGCCTCGATGCGCTCCTCTTCCGCCTTGCGCGCCTTGCGCTCGTCGGCTTTGCGGTCGGTGGTGGCGCCCGCCGAGGTCGACGCCGAAGGCGCCTTGGCATCGGTGCGCGGGGTCTGGGTCTGTTGCGCCTGGGCCGCGCCGGCGAAAGCCAGCGCGAGCGCCGCGGCCATGGAGCAAAGTTTGAGTGCCATGAGTCCTCCGATTACGGTCGGCGCAGCAGGCCGGCGACCAGCGATACCAGGAACAGCACCACGAATACGACGAACAGGATCTTCGCGATTTCCGCCGCTCCGGACGCGATGCCGGTGAAGCCGAAGACTGCGGCGATGATGGCAATGATGAAGAACGCAAGCGCCCAGCTAAGCATGGCTTACTCCTTGATGAATGAGGTTGACGCTGCAGCGCTAGCAGCAAACATCGTGCCGGTGTAAAAGCGACGGGGCGTTGTAGAAAAGGTCGGAAGAGAAGCCGTGCCGAAGTAGAGTTTTCGCTACATGGCATCGCAGGCACGGCCCGTGCAGCAGGCCCAGCGAGCATGATGAGCGATCTGCCGCTGGCGAAGGCGAGGACCGACGAGCCGCTTCCGGTGATGCTGTGGCGCGCGCGGCCCGACCTGTCGTGCGAATACCTCAGCCCGGAATGGCTGGCGTTCACCGGCTGCAGCGAAGAGCAGGCGCTCGGCGAAGGCTGGTCGCGCGGCGTGCACCCCGAGGACCTCGCACGCTGGCTGGACACCTGCGTGCGCGCCTTCGATGCGCGCCAGCCCTTCGAGGTGGAATACCGGCTGCGCCGCCACGACGGCGAGTACCGCTGGATGCTGGACCGCGGCCAGCCGCGCTTTTCCACGCACGGCCAGTTCGAGGGATTCGTCGGCGCGTGCGTGGACATCCATGAGCGCAAGCGCGCCGAGCAGGAGATGGCGCGCGCGCTGGACCGCGAGCGCCGGCTGCGCGCGGCGCAGGCCCGCATCCTTTCGGGCCTGCTGGACCTGTCGCGGCCGCTGCTCACCGGCGTGCGGGTGCTCATCGTCGACCCAGACCCGGCGGAACGCGACAGGTCCAGCAGGCCCGAAAGGATGCGGGCCTGCGCCGCGCGCAGCCGGCGCTCGCGGTCCAGCGCGCGCGCCATCTCCTGCTCG
>DATACE010000095.1:0-3522 GCA_036259215.1 Burkholderiales bacterium
GCCGGGGAGAACCCGATCGGGCCGAGTTCCAGCGGGCGATGGAGGTCATAGAGCGCAATGCGCGCGCGCAGGTGCGCCTGATCGACGACCTGCTGGACCTTAGCCGTATCCTGTCCGGGCGCTTCAGGCTCGATGTCCAGCAGGTGTCGCTATTGGACATCGTGAGGAGCGCGCTGGATTCGATCGAGCCTGCGGCGCAAACCAAGGGCGTGCGCCTGGAGAACGTGCTCGATCCGAAGAGCGTCGTCGTTTCCGGCGACCCCGCCCGCCTGCAACAGGTTTTCTGGAATCTGCTCAGCAATGCGGTCAAGTTCACGCCCAAGGGCGGGAAGATCCAGGTGCTGCTGCAGCGGGTGAACTCGCATATCGAGTTCAGCGTGCGCGATACCGGCATCGGAATCGCGCCGGGCTTCCTGCCCCACGTGTTCGAGCGCTTCTCGCAGAAAGACAGCTCAGCGCACCGAGAGCACGGCGGACTGGGACTGGGACTGGCGATCTCGAAGCAGCTTGTCGACCTGCACGGGGGCTCCATCCAGGCGAAAAGCCTTGGGGAGGGGCACGGCGCCACCTTCGTGGTGACCCTTCCCCTGGTCATCCTCGGGAAAGACGACGACAGAGTCGCGCGCATACATCCGACGGCCGCGGAGACCTCCGAGGCCGCCGTTCCCGTGCCGAAGCTTGATGGCGTGCACGCGCTCGTCGTCGACGACGAAGCCGATGCGCTCGAGCTCATCCGGCGCGTGCTGGAGAACCAAGGCGCCATCGTGTCGACAGTGCGCTCCGCAGAAGAGGCTCTCCAGCGGCTCGAGCGCGAAACGCCTCATGTCCTGATCAGCGACATCGGCATGCCCGGCATGGACGGTTACCAATTCCTGCGACTAATGCGGGCGGCCGAACCCAAAGGCCGGCGCATCCCGGCCCTCGCACTGACGGCCTTCGCGAGACCTGACGACCGGAAGCTCGCGATTCTCGCCGGCTACCAGGCGCACCTGGCCAAGCCGTTTGACATGGCGGAGCTTGCTATCGTGGTGGCCGGGCTGGTAGGACGAACCTGACTCGACTGCCAGATCCCGTTGCTAAGCTATTGGTGGGTGCTACAGGGATCGAACCTGTGGCCCCTTCCGTGTGAAGGAAGTGCTCTACCGCTGAGCTAAGCACCCGGCCAGGGCCGAATTTTAGCAAAAGCGCTCGGTGCGGTCCGTCCCCATTTCAGAGGCTGGCGATGGCGGCCTTGACGCGGGCGAAGTCGTCCAGTTCCTGGGCGAGCACGATGACCAGCCGCGTGAGCATGCGCTCGCGCTCGGCGGGCGGCGTGCGGTCGACGAGCGCGGCCAGGTCATCGTAGAGACGGTCCATTTCGAGCTGCGTCATGCCGGGCCTCCGTAGTCGAGCACTGCCTGGATGGCGTCGCGGGCAAAGGCGCCGTCGTCGATGCCCGTGCAGCGGGCAAGCACGTGGCCGTCGGGGCGCATCACGTACGTGGCGCCTTCGGCCGGCACGCCGTAGCGTTGCCAAAGCGCCTCGTTTTCCGTCGGCACGACCAGCGTCCTTTGTCCGGCGTCGGGCCCGCGCCGGCCGAAATAGGCGACGGTGAACTCGCCCTGCAGCTGTTCGACGAGAAAGCCCTCGCCGAAGCGGCCGTCGGGCGCGCACGCGCCGGGGCAGGCGAGTCGACTGTCGAAGCTGCCGCGCTCGAGGTTGAACGGCGAGGCTTCGTAGCAGGTGGCGGTGGACAGCCGGCCGACGTTCACCCAGGCGCGCGCCCAGGCATGGCGCTGCGCGAGGTCGAGGATCGCGTCGCGCACCAGGCGCTGCCCCGCGGTGGCCGGGCCGATGAAGATGGCGCTGCGCGTGGCGTTCTCGGTGTTGTCGCGGGCGGCGAAATGGCGCTCGGCGTGGTAGGTCTGCAGCAGCGCGGGGTGCGCTTTGCCCTGCAACACCAGCGCGAGCTTCCAGGCGAGGTTGTTGGCGTCCTGGATGGCGGAGTTGCCGCCGCGCGCGCCGAACGGCGAATGCTCGTGCGCCGCGTCGCCGGCGAACAGCACGCGGCCATGCACGAAGCGCTCGAGCAGCCGCTTCTTGAAGCGCCACGGCCCCACCCACACCAGCTCGAAGCGCACGCCCGGGCCGACCAGCTTGCGCAGGCGCTCGCTGGCGCGCTGCGGCGTGGTCTCGGCGTCGGCGTCGGGCAGGTGGCCGACCTGCCAGTCGGTGCGCCACACGCCGTCGGCCATCTGGTGATACCAGATGGCGCCGCCCTGGGTCGGCACGCCGTCCAGGTACGCCTTGCGCACCGGCTCTTCCTTCGTGTCCATGCGCACATCGGCGATGCACCAGCGGTCTTCCGAGAACGAGCGCTCCTCGTCGCGCGCACCGAGGAGCTCGCGCAGCGTGCTGTGGCCGCCGTCGGCGGCGACTACGTACCGCGCCTTCAATGCATAGTCGCCGTCCGGCGTATGGATCATCAGCGCCACCGAATCCTCTTCGGGGAAAACGCCGACCACCTTGTGGCGCCACCGGAGCTCCGCCGCGGCCATGTGCATCAGCCGCTCCACCAGGAATTGCTCGACGTAGAACTGCTGCAGGTTGACGAAGGCGGGAAATTTCTGGTCGCGCTCGGGCTGCAGGTTGAAGCGGTACAGGCGCCGCTCGCCGCGGTACACCTCGCCCTCGTTCCACGTGACCCCCTTGGCGCGGATGCGCTCGGCCACGCCGAAGCGGTCGAACACCTCGAGCGAGCGCTTGGCGTAGCAGATGCCGCGCGAGGACAGGCCCGAGGCCCCCACGGTGTTGTCCTCGTCGAGCACCACCGTGCGGATGCCGCGGCTGCCCAGCTCGAGCGCCGCAGTGAGGCCCGCAAGCCCCGCACCCACCACGATCACCGGCAGCAGCGCGGCGGGCGCGCCGTCGAGCTCCGGCGGCCTGCGGTACTCGTACACCGGCAGCGAATATCCCGCCATGCTGCTCGGCTGAAACGTCCCCGCCATGGGAAAATCCTAACATCCGATGAAAATCCGCACCCGATTCGCGCCGAGCCCCACCGGCTACCTTCACATCGGCGGCGCACGCACCGCGCTTTTTTCGTGGGCCTACGCGCGCCGCCATGGCGGCAAGTTCATCCTGCGCATCGAAGACACCGACCTCGAGCGCTCCACGCAGCAGTCGGTGCAGGCGATCCTGGACGGCATGCGCTGGCTGGGGCTGGACTGGGACGAGGGCCCGTTTTTCCAGATGCAGCGGCTTGCGCGCTACAAGGAAGCGGCCGAGCAGCTCATCGCCGCGGGCCATGCCTACCACGACTACATGTCGCGCGAAGAGCTCGAAGCCCTCCGGCAAGAGCAGCTTTCCAAAAATCTCAAACCCAAGTACGACGGCCGCTGGCGCCCGGAGCGCGCCAAGGCCCTCGGCCTGAAAGTCCCGGAAGCCGTGAAGCCGGTGGTGCGCTTTCGCACGCCGGAAGAGGGCGAGGTGGGCTGGAAGGACCTGGTCAAGGGCCCGATCTCGTTTCCCAACGCCGAGCTC
>DATACE010000096.1:0-13349 GCA_036259215.1 Burkholderiales bacterium
CAGGCGCGCGCCGAGGCGGATACCGAGGCGCTGCGCCTTGCACGCGCGCGCGAGCAGGCCGAGGCGCGCTCCATCAAGGTGCTGAACGACCGGCTGCAGGCGGAAAGAAAAAGCGAGGCGCTCGCCGCCGAGCGGGCGGAGGCCGAGTCGCGCGCCACCGCACAGGTGCAGGCGCGCATCGCGGCGGAGGAAGCGCTGGCGCGCAAATCGCTCGAGGCGGCCGAGGCCGCGGAGCGCGCGGCGCAAGCGCGAAGCGAGCGCGCCTCGGAGGAAACCCGGCTCTGGCGGCTGCGCGGCGCGCCGTGGCAACGGCGCCCGGTGCTTCTCGCCCTCGGCGCTGCCGTGCTGCTGTCGCTGCTGCTCGGGGTCTACGTCGGCTTGCGGCAGCCGCACAGCGGCGTCCCGCTCGACACGCAGGCACCAGCCGAGCCGCTCAAGCTGCGCCTGGAGCGCGGTCTTGCAGAAAAGCCGGCCGGCTAGAAACTAGAAAGGGGTCAAGGCAACTTTGCGCTTGCGCGCCGCAGGGGGCTTTTGCGGAAGCTCGCGCGGCTTTTTCGGCAGCGCGGCGGGCGCGGGCTCGCCGTTGAAGCGCGTCCACCATTCGCCTTCCAGGCGGGTAAACAGCGCATCGCCGCGCAGGAACGGCACCAGCAGCGCCGGATCGCGCGAGTGCAGCAGCGTGGAAATGCCGCGGTTCTGCAGCAGGCAGCGCTTGCCCTTGAGCGCCGGCGCGACATGCGGCTCCAGGCGCCCTTCGAGCGCCGCCGCGCCGCGGGCGCGCGCGTGCTCGAACAGCGCTTCCAGCACCCCGGGCAGCTCGCTGCGCCCGCCGCCCACCGACAGCACCTTGCTCACCGCGCCGTTCAAGTAATAGAGGAACCAGCCGGCGGCGCGGCCGCCGCGGTCGCGCAGCAGCGCGCCGTGCAGCTCGCCATGGCGGCGCTTGGCGCGCGCCTGGCCGAGCAGCCATTCGAGGTCCCAAACGTCATAGTCAGGCCGCAGGGCGAAGGCGCTGCGCAGTCGCTGCAGGACCTCGGTGAGCCCCGCGGCCTCGAGCGGCTCTTCGCGCAGGCCGGACTTGACCTGCGGGCCGAAGCGCAGGCACGCATCGGCCAGCGCCGCGAAGGGCCCGCCCAACAGGTTGAGCGCGCGGCCGCCGGCCAGATGCAGCAGGCCGCGCGCCGGACGCAGCAGGCGAACCCAGTGCAGCGTATGCAGCGGCGAGGCGAGGCCGCCGCAGGCTTCCCAGCAGCGGCGCGCGGCGTCGTTGGCGCCGTCGGCGACCGACAGATCCTGCGGGCCCGCGAAATAGCGCCGCATCAGCTCGAGCGCGGCAAAGCCGGTGGGCCGGCCCGGATCGACCATGAGCTGGCAGGCGACCGCAACCCGGATCGGCCGCGCGGCAAAGCGCATGCGCCGCGTCATGACGCCCATGAAGCCGGCAATCCCCGCCTCGTCCTCGGCCACCCAGGAGGGCATTTCGGCATCGGCCCACGGGTTATGCAACAGCAATTCGCGAAAGTACGCGGCGCGGGCGGCCTCCGAAGGCCAGCTACGCTCCGCGTAGGCGCGCGCGTGCAGCGCAGCGACCGCGCCGGCGTCCGCTGCGGTGAATGCGCGCACGCGCAGGCGGGTGATCATTCGCTCTGCGCGATCAGCGCGGCGAGGCGCGAAACGCTGCGCAGGTCATCCAGCTGCACTTCGTCCAGCGCGATGCGCTTGCCCATGCGCTCCTCGATCTGCAGCAGCAGCTGCACCAATTGCAGCGAGTCGAGCAGGCCGCTGTCGATGAGGTCGGTGTCGGGCGAGGGCACCTCGATGTGCAGCGCCTCGTCGAACAGCGCGCTCAGCTCGTCAATGATGCTTGCTTGCATGTCTGAAATTCCTGCTTCAGGCGTGGCCGGTCCACCTTGCCGTTGGCGTTGCGCGGCAGCGCGGCGTACGCTTCCCAGCGCGCCGGCAGCATGTAGCCCGGCACCAGGCGCGCGAGCGCCGCGCGCAACCCGGCCGGCGTGAGGGCGGCGCCCGGCAGCGCTACGTAGGCGCAGCAGATGAGCCACTGCTCGAAGCCGTCGGTGGGAATGGCCACCACGGCGGCTTCGCGCAGGCCCGGCAGCGTGCCCAGCGCGACCTCGATTTCGCCCAGCTCGATGCGATAGCCCCGGCTCTTGATCTGCGTGTCGGCGCGGCCGATCAGCTCGAACAGGCCGTCGGGACGCTGCCGGCCGAGGTCGCCGGTGCGGTAGATGCGCTCGCCTTCGCGCTGCGGATGCGGCACGAACGCGGCGGCGGTTTTCGCAGGATCGCGCCAGTAGCCCGGACTGAGGCCCGCGCCGCCGATGCACAGCTCGCCGTCGACCAGCATCAGCTCCTCGCCGGCGCAGGCGCGGCCGATCGGGATGTGCGCTGCCGGCGATTCCGGGCAGGCCGGCACGTCGTAATAGCTGCTGGCGATGGTGGCCTCGGTCGGGCCGTAGAGATTGGTGAAGCGCGCGTGCGGCAGCCGCTGCATCCAGTAAATCAGCGCCGGCGTAGGCAGCACCTCCCCGCACCACAGCACGCGGCGCAACTGCGGGAAGTCGTTCGGGGCCACGGCATCCGCCTTGGCGAGGTAGTTGAGAAGCGACGGCACCGAGAACCATTGCGTCAGGCCGGCGTCGCGGATGAACTGCGCCAGGCGGTGCGGCAGCAGGGCGGCCTCCGGCGGCACGAGATGCAGCTCGGCCCCGGCGGCATACGCGCCGAAGATGTCGAATGTCGAGAGATCGAAGTGCAGCGGCGTATGGCCGGACACCCGGTCGCTCTCGTCCAGACCGAAGTGCGCGAGCCCCCAGTCGACGAAGGCCATCACGTTGGCGTGCGTGATGACCACGCCCTTGGGCACGCCGGTCGAGCCCGAGGTGAACAAAATGTGCGCCGGGTCCTCCGGGCGCGTAGTTGCCTCCAGCGGGGCGTCGGATGCGCCGTCGCTGAAAGGCGCATCGGGCGTGAGCACCAGGCGCGGCTCGCAGGCGTCGATGATCTTCTGCAGGCGCGCCGCCGGGCTTGCCGGGTCGAGCGGCACGTGCATGGCGCCGGCCTTGAGGATGCCGAGCATCCAGACGAGCGGCAGCGGCGACTTGGGCGCAAGGAAGCACACCCGGTCGCCGGGACGCACGCCCGCTTCGCGCAACCTGCGGGCGAGGCGGTTGGATTGCGACTCCAGCTCGCCGTAGCTCAAGCGGGCGTCCTTGTAGACCAGGGCCGTGGCGTGCGGCCGCCGCCGCGCATGACGCGCCACCAGGTCCTGCAGCAGCACGCTCATTACGGTGCGCCGCTCGCCTGCGCCGCCGTCGCGCCGGCGTGCTGGAATACCGTCTTGATGTGGCCGAGCTCTTCCCGGCTGGGCGGAATGTCGAGGATGAAGGTGCGGTAGCCCGCTTCCATGTACAGCGCGATCTGCTCGGCGACCTGGCCGTAGTCGCCGACGAGGTAGGGGCAGAAGGTCTTGTAGTTCTCGAACGGCCACATCCAGTACGGTCCTTCGCGCTGGCTCTCCTGGGAGAGCTGCTTGTGCCAGTGCGAATCGGAGGTTTTCATGGCGAGCTGGTGGGCGATCTGCCCGCCGCGGTCGGCCGGAAAGCGCGCCTGCGCCACCTGCCAAGCCTCGGCTTCGCTCGCGCGCGCGACGATGCCGACCCGTACGCCGCAGCCGATGCCCTCGGGCGCCGGCGTGCCGGCGTAAGCCTTGGGCGGGCGCGGGTACTTGACCGCCGTGGCGCCTATTGCCTGCGCCGCCTCCAGCCCGGCGGGGGAGGAGCCCGACACCAGGATGCCGGGGGCCAGCTCGGCATCGAGCGGCGGTGTCATGCGCAGGTTGCGCACCCGGTAGAAGTCGCCTTCGAAGCTCACCGGGTCCGGCGAGGCGAGCAGCCGCTTGATGATCAGCGTGTATTCCACCAGCCGCTGGTAGCGCTTGTCGTGCGGCGTGTTGTCGTCGAGCGCGGCGAGATCGTTCTTGAAACCGCCGGCGACCATGTTGAGCCACAGGCGCCTGCCGTAGAGGAAGCCGAAGGTCGATATCATCTTGGCGACGGCGTACGGGTGCATATACACCGGTTGCGTCGCGACCAGGGGTGCCAGGCGCGAGGTGCCCTGCAGGATCGCCTGCGAAACCAGCCAGGGATCGGCGATGGAGTTGTCGGTGTACACGAGAATGCCGGTGCATCCGGCCTCCTCGCTCCAGCGCGCGACGTCCGCGACCTCCTGCAGGTAGCGGCTGCGCGGCACGTCCTTCGACTGCGGGCAGGTCGAGAAGATCTGCACCGCGGCCCCGGAAAATCGGTCCATGGTTCCTCCAGCGTTCCCGCCGATTGAACCGCGGGCAGGTTACGTCAGGACTTCGCCGGGCGATGCAGGGCACACGCCTGTCAGCCTATTGCGCGCGATTGGGCGCAGGCGTTGCGGCCGATACGCTCTCCGGGTGCGCGTAGCTCTCGTTTGCGGAGAAGCAGCCGGCGCGCGCCTGCTGCAAGTACTGGCGCGGGGCCCGCACGCGGTGGTGGCGGTACTTGCGTGGGGCCCGGCGCGCTTGGTCGCCGAAAGGCTCGGCTACCGCCCGCAGCCCGCCGAGCGCGTACGTGAGCCCGGATGGGCGGCGGAGCTCGCCGCCAGCCGCGCGGAAATTCTGCTCAACGTCCATTCGCTCTACCTGCTGCCCGAAGCGGTGCTGGGCGTGCCGGCATATGGGGCATGGAACCTGCATCCGGGCCCGCTGCCGCGCTATGCCGGGTTGAACGCGCCGAGCTGGGCGATCTACCGAGGCGAGAAGCGCCACGGGGTGACCGTGCATCACATGGCGCGGGGCATCGACACCGGCGACATCGCCTACCAGGAAAGCTTTCCCATCGAAGACAGCGACACCGGGCTGAGCCTCGCCCTGCGATGTGCGCAGAAGGGCGTTGGGCTGCTGCAGCGCCTTCTCGAGCAGCCGGAAGCCATACCGCGCCTACCGCAGGATCCGGCGCAGCGCAGCTATTTCGGGCGCGCGATTCCGCAGGACGGCAGGATCGACTGGTGCGCGCCTGCGCGGCGCGTCTTCGATTTCGTGCGCGCCTGCGATTACCACCCGTTTCCTTCGCCCTGGGGCGTGCCGCGCGCGCGGCTGGGCGAGGACGAAGTCGAGATCCGCAAGGTGGCGCTGACCGGCGAGCGCTGCAGCGCCGCGCCGGGCACGGTGCGCGGCGAGCGGGTGGCATGCGGCGACGAATGGCTGCGGCTGGTGCACCATCGGGTACTGGCGGGCGCAGACTAGAATAGGCCCATGGTGGATCTGCGGTCCGACACGGTCACGCGTCCGTCCGCGGACATGCGGCGCGCGATGCTGCAGGCCGAGCTCGGCGACGACGTCTTCGGCGATGACCCCACGGTGAACCGACTGCAGCAGCGCGCCGCGGCGATGTTCGGCTTCGAGGCCGCGCTGCTCTTCCCCTCCGGAACGCAGTCCAACCTTGCCGCGCTCATGAGCCATTGCGAGCGCGGCGACGAGGTGATCCTCGGCCAGGAAGCGCACAGCTACCGCTACGAGGCCGGCGGCCTGGCGGTGCTCGGCTCGATCCAGCCGCAGGCGATCGCCAACCGGCCCGACGGCACGCTGGCGCTCGACGAAGTGGAGGCCGCGATCAAGCCCGACGACCCGCATTTCGCGCGCACCCGCCTGCTCGCGCTGGAAAACACCATCGGTGGCAAGGTGCTCGGCAGAACCTACCTGGCCGAGGCGCTCGGGCTCGCTCGCAGAAGGCGCCTCGCCACCCACCTGGACGGCGCGCGCATCTTCAATGCGGCCGCCCAGCTCGGCACGAGCGTGGAGGACCTGTGCGCCGGCTTCGATTCCGTTTCGGCCTGCCTGTCGAAGGGTCTGGGCGCGCCGGCAGGCACCCTTCTCCTTGGAAGCGGGCCCTTCATCGCGAAGGCGAGGAGGGCCCGAAAGATTCTCGGCGGCGGCATGCGCCAGACGGGCGTGCTCGCCGCCGCAGGCCTTTATGCGCTGGAGAATAACGTCGAGCGCCTGGTCGAGGACCACCGGCACGCGCATATGCTGGCGCACGGCCTTGCGCGGCTTGGCCTGCCGGTCGAGCAGCACACCAACATGGTGTTCGTGCGGGTGCCGGAGGAGGCGGTACAGCCGCTCGTGCGCCACCTGGCGGGCCACGGGGTAGCCGCGCTCCCGGGCCAGCGCATGCGGCTGGTAACCCACCTCGACGTGGATGCGGCCGGGATCGAGCGCGCCCTGGGCGCTTTCGCGGCCTACTTCAGCAGATAGCGAAAACCGCGACCGTCCCTATTTCTGCTGCTCGAAAGCCAGGCGAAGGCGCGCGAGGGCCTTGTGGATCGCCTGGACCTGCTCGTCCGGGATGCCGTTGCCGCGCAGGCCGGCGATGATCTGGTCGCTCGCCTCGTCATACGCGTCCAGCAGCGGGGAGGTGTTCGCCTGCGCGCGCACCATCTCGGCCACCGTTGCGAGGAGAACGGTGAAGCCGGCCACCGTCCGCTGCAGCTGATCGTCTTGCCCCATCCAGGCGCCCCCTTTCCCGGTTGCGAGGCTAGACCAGCGACCCCCGCGCAACAATTGGGGGAAACCCTAGCGGGGAGGCCGCACAGAAACAGGTAAGCTGGTGCGCATGCTTAGTTTCGCGCTCGCCGCAATTGCGGCCGCGGCCCTCGGGCTTCTCGCCCTGGCGCTGGTGCGGCTGCGGCGCTCGGATGCCCGCTTCGCGGCGGCGATGGAAGGGTTGAAGGACCCGGTGTACGTGCAGGACGCGAAAAGCGGCGAGATCCTGTACGAGAACCGCCGCTACGCGGAAGTGTTCAGTGCCCAGCCCCCGAGCTTCGACGACGCGGACGAAACCCAGACGGCCGGCCGTTGGTTCCTGCTGCGCTCGCATCCGCTGCGCTGGAGCGACGGCCGCGAAGCCACGCTGCGCGTGCTGTCCGACGTCACCGAGGAGCGCCGAGCGCGTGAGCTGCTCGCCAAGCACCGCGACGCCGCGCATCGCACCGCCCGCCTGATCGCGTTGGGGGAATTCGCTTCGGCGATCGCGCACGAGCTTAACCAGCCGCTCGCGGCGATCGCCACGTACAACCATAGCTGCATGCGCATGCTGCAATCGGGCAATCCGGACAGCGGCGAGCTGCTGCAGGCGATGCATATCTGTCGCGACCAGGCGAAGCGGGCCGGGAAGATCATTCAGCGCCTGCGCGAGCTGCTGCGTCCGCCGGGGCCGGCGTTCGCGGAGCAGGACCTGAACGAGCTGGTGGGCGCGGTGCTGCGTCTTGCCGAGCCCGAAGCGCACGAGGCCGGCATCCGCTTCGAACGGCGCCTGGCAGGCGCGGCGCCGGTGGTGCGTGCCGACCGCCTGCTGATAGAGCAGGTGGCGCTGAACCTGGTGCGCAATGCGGTCGAGGCGGTCCAGGTGCTGCCCGAGGAGCGCCGGCGCATCACCGTGGCGACGCAGGTGGAAGCCGACGGCAGCGGCACTTTTTCGGTCGCGGACCTGGGCGAGGGCGTGCCCGAAGAGGCAAAGGAGCGCCTGTTCAATCCGTTCGTCACCACCAAGCCCGGCGGGCTCGGCTTGGGCCTGTCCATCTGCCGCTCGGTGGTGGAGGCTCACGGCGGCGCCATCCGGCACCACGGCAACGGCGCGCGCGGCGCCGTATTTGCGTTCACGCTGCCCGGAGCGGCCGCGTGAGCCGCGTCTACATCGTCGACGACGACAACGCGGTGCGCAATGCGCTGAAAATGCTTCTGCGCACCGCCGAGCTGGACGTCGCGTCTTACGCCTCGGCCGATGCCTTTCTGGAGAGCGCCGACCTGGCGCAATGCTGCTGCGTACTGCTCGACATCCGCATGCCGGGCATGACCGGCACGGCCCTGCACGACGAGCTACTGCGCCGCGGCGCGCGCGTGCCGGTGATCTTCATTACCGGTCACGGCGACATCCCGATGGCGGTCGAGGCGATGCGCAAGGGTGCGTTCGACTTCATCGAGAAGCCGTTCGACGACGAGCAGCTGCTTGCGCGGGTGCGCGAGGCGCTCGAGCAGCGCAAAGCCGAGCCGGAAATGGGGTCCGTCCCCATTTCGGAGCTGAGCGAGCGCCAGCGCGAGGTGCTGCAGCGCGTGCTCGACGGCAAGCCCAGCCGGCAGATCGCCGAGGAGCTGGACATCAGCGTGAAGACGGTGGAGTTCCACCGCGCGCGCATCATGCAGAAGCTGGGCGTGAAGACCGCCGCGGAGCTTTTCCGGCGATGCCTTACCTGAGGTAGGTCTCGCGCAGTGTGCGGCGGATGAATGCCCGCGCCGCTTCGCGGTCGAACGCCGCGCCCTCGTCCAGGCGCGCGGCGTAGTCGCAGTAGGGCAGGAAAAGCTGGGCCTGGTCGACCCGCCCGCGCAGGGTGAAGCGCGGAGCGCGGGCCTGGATCTCGCGCCATGCGGCGCGCACTTCTGCCCAGAAGGGCTCGGTGCGCGCGTAGTAGCGCTCGCCGGCGCTGAAGTCGTGGCCCGTGATGCGCTGGTAGCGGGCGACACCATACTCCCGGGCGAGGTCGCGTCCTTCCTGGAGCACTCGCTTAAGGTTGTTCTCCTCCTGCAGCCAGCCTTCGGGGGTGACGGTATGGCGGTTGGTGCCGACCAGCAGGTCGTAGTCCTTGCGTACGCTGAACTCGCGCCGCGGCAGCGGGCGCCAGGTCTCGTCGCTGATCCAGGTCGACACGCCGCCGGCGTGCTGCCAGCGCCCGAGCGCCGCATAGCGCGGCGAGTCGTCGACCTGCAGTACGCTTTGGGACCAGGCGCCGCGGCGCGCCGGCGCCGCCACCGTGCGCGTCGCCCACGTTTCCGCGCCTTCGTAGACCAGCAGCGACTCGGGCTGGTAGCGCCATTCCTGGCGCCAGTGGCGCACTACGATCGGCTCGCTTACCTTGCCGGCGTCGAGCTGCACGCGCTGCACGAGGATGTGCTGCAAGGCGATGAACTCGGGTTGCGCTTCCGCCACGAACACATACTCTGTGGCCCAGCTTTGGTAGGGCGCGTCGGGCTTCAGCCCCGGGTGAAAGCGTGCCACTTCCAGGAAATCGAAGCTCACGCGGTAGGGTCCGGCCATGGCGAGGATGGCGCGCCGGTCGCGCTCGAAGTCCGAAAGCCCGGGCTCGCGCAGCCGCTTCCATGCCTCGGTAGGAGTGCTGTCCAGCACCACGGGCACTCCGCGGGTGGTGGCACCGCGCGGCTTGGGCGCGTTTCCGTCGAGCGGCCAGGCGAAGGTGAACTGGCTGGAAGCGTGGGCCGTGGCGCTTGCCAGCGCCATGGCGATGAGCAGGAGCTTCAGCATGGATTTCATAAAGGGGTCAGAGCAAGTTTCTGTTTACAGGCAGCGACGCTCTGCGGATGGTAAGCCGAAAATTGCTCTGACCCCTTTTACAATGGCGCGATGAAAATCGAATCTCCGCTGGCGGCGCGAGCCGCCGTGCGCGCGCTGGCGGCCTCCAAGATCCGCGAGCTCGACAACGAAGGCATCGGCAAGCCGGGGATCCTGCCGTTCTGGGTGGGCGAGCCCGACGAGCCGACGCCGCAGTTCATCCGCCAGGCCGGTAGCGACTCCATCGCGGCGGGCGAGCTTTTCTATACGCACAACCTGGGCATTCCCGAGCTGCGCGAGGCCTTGGCCGCCTACGTTTCCCGACTTCATCGAAAAACCGCGGCGGACAGCGTGGTTGTCACCAGCGCGGGCGTCAATGCGCTGATGCTGGCATCACAGCTGCTCGTCGATCCGGGCGACCGGGTGGTCGCGGTGGTGCCGCTCTGGCCCAATCTGCTGGAGATCCCGAAAATACTCGGCGCGGCGGTAAGCACCGTGCCGCTCGCCTTCTCCGCCGACGGCTGGAAACTGGACCTCGACCGGCTGATCGGCGCGCTGAAGCCAGGGACGCGCGCTTTGTACCTCAACTCGCCGAACAATCCGACCGGCTGGGTGATCGAGCCGGAAGCGCAGCGCGCGGTGCTGGAGCATTGCCGGCGGCACGGCATCTGGATTTTCGCCGACGACGCGTACGAGCGGCTGTACTTCGGGGCGGGCGGCGTTGCGCCTTCCTTTTTCGGCCTGGCGGACGAAGACGACAGGCTGATCGGCGCCAATACGTTCTCCAAGTCCTGGCTCATGACCGGATGGCGCCTAGGCTGGCTGGTGGTGCCGCCGGCGCTGACGGCGGACCTGGGCAAGCTGGTCGAGTACAACACCTCCTGCGCGCCCATGTTCGTGCAGCGCGCGGGTATCGCGGCGCTGAAGGACGGCGAGCCGGTGATCGCAAAGACCGTGCAGCGGTTCAGGCGGGCGCGCGACTTTCTTCTGCAGAACCTCGGCACGGTGCCGGGCGTGCAGGCGGCCGTTCCCGAGGGCGCCATGTACGCCTTCTTTCGAGTCGAAGGCATGACCGACAGCCTGCAATTCTGCAAGCGGCTGGTGCGCGAGCAGGCGCTGGGCCTTGCGCCCGGCGCGGCGTTCGGGCCGGAAGGCGAAGGCTACGTGCGCTGGTGCTTCGCGGCTACCGAAGACAAGCTCGCCGAAGGCGTCGCACGCCTGCGGCGCGCGCTTGCGGGCTGACTGCGAGCGCGCCCGACCGCCTCGCGGCGCTGCTGCGGCCGCGGGTGGTCGGATTGGCTACCGCGCGAGTACTTTAGGCGGCGTTAGCGCGCCGCGGGCTTACGCCGATCGAGGCGGCGTTCTTGTCCAGCATGGAGATCTCGCCGGAGAGCTCCGCGCCTTCTTCGACCTTGATCTTGGCGTACTTGATCTTGCCCGAGACCTTGCCCGTGCCCTGGATGATGAGCTGCTTGCGCACGGTCAGCTCGCCTTCGAAACGCCCGTGGATCTCGGCGTTGTCGACCGCAATGGTGCCCTGGAACACGCCGTTCTGGGTGATTTCCAGGACGCGCGAGTCCAGCGTGGCCTCGATGCGGCCTTCCACGACGAGCGTGTCGCAATCGCTGATCTCGACGCCCTTGATTTTGATCTCGGGGCCGACGACGAGCTTGGCTTCCTTGCGCTCTTCTCCCTTGATTTCGACTTTGGTTTCGGCGGGCGCGGGCGCTGCGTTGGCGGCAGGCGCGGGCGCGGGGGTAACTGGAAGATTCTGGCGGAACGAACCTTCTTCGCGGCGGCGGAAGAACCCGTCTTTCTGTAGCACTATCGACTCCCTGGTGTAGTCATGGATGGGACAACGGCCTAGCCATACGCACGAACCGTACCACCCGCTAAGGTGCTGAGCCTAAAGCGCTTTTGATTTGAGAGATCAGGGTAATGTCGCTCCGGGGCGACGGGGCTAGGCCGTGCCGCAGCCAACCTCTTGTATTAAGCGGCGATTCCTATGTCGTGCTGGGACTACGCGCGTTTTCCTGCTCGACGTAGCGCATTACTTTGGCCGAGTCATAAGGCTGCTCCGTGAGCCTTTCGGGGTTGCACTCGCTGCGCTCGAGGGCGAAGAAGTCCCCGCCGTAGATGTGAATGGCGCCCGTCAGGCACCCGAGGGGTTGGTCACAGAGTGGATGATGTCCGGGCCCAGCGGCGCCGCGTCGCGCTCGCTAAGCGACTGCGCCCCCGCCGCGCGGTAATCTGCGATGAAGCGCTCCAGACGAACATCCTGGCTCCAGTCTATGGCGAGAACTCGCGCAATAGTCGGCCTGGCCGGGCGCCGCCTGACAGCCGGACCCCGTTCACCCAGACCCCTTCCACGCCGACCGCCGGCGTGGTGAGGCGCGGGTGGCCGCCGGGCAGGTCGAATACCCGCTGCTTCGGCCCGCGATGCACCGTTGCCGGGTCGAACAGCAGCAGGTCGGCATGGTAGCCGGCCTTGAGCGCCCCGCGTCCGCGGATGCCGAAAACGCCTGCCGGATGGCTGGTCAGCTTGCGCACCGCTTCCTCGAGCGGCAGCACACCGCGCTCCCGCACCCAGTGCCCGAGCAGGTGCAGGCCGAACCCCGCATCGTTGAAGAACGTGAGGTGCGCGCCGGCGTCGGACAACGACACCAGGCTTGACGGATGGCGCAGCAGGCGCCCGACCGCTTCCTCGTCCGAGTTGAGGAGCAGGGCGCTGAACACGGTGTCGAGGTCTTCCTCGAGGGCAAGGTCCAGCATGGCGTCCAGCGCATCCTTGCCGGCCGCGCGCGCGAGCTGCGCAATCGAGCGCTGCTCGGCGTCCTTGCGCCGCGCCTGCACCACATGGACCTTGTCCCATTCGCCGTTGAACAGGCGGAAATGCGCGGGTCTCGAGAGCTCCATTTTCACGGCCTCGCGAAATTCCGGCTGCTTCAGCTTTTGCCGATACGCATCGCCTTTCAGTGGAAGCGCGGGTTGCCAGGATTCCAGCCCCTCGAACGTATAGGGCGAGCGCAGCGTGAAGTCCATGGCCAGCGGGCAGCACGACACGGCGCCCACCACGCGCCGGCCGCGCCCGTTCGCCTCACGGATCGCCTCGAGGTCCTGGAACACGGACCCGGGGTTGGTGCTGTTGTGCAGCAGGGCGGCAACCACCACCGGGCGGCTCGATTCGGCGGCAAGCTCTTCGAGGAACGCCATGCGTGTATGGCCGCCCTTGGTGAGCATGAAGACACCGCGCCCGGCTTGCCTAAGCGACCCGACCAGCGCTCGCAGCTCGTTTTCGTGCGCCAGGCGCGAGGGCATCGGCACGCCGCCCTCGCCGTTGTGCGCGGGAGAGGTGCTGGTGGAAAAGCCCACCGCCCCGGCGTGCATCGCTTCCAGGACGATCTGCCGCATGGCCACGATCTCGTCCTCGGTTGCCGCGCGCTGCGTCGCCGCTTGCCCCATCACGTAGGTCCGGATGGCCGAATGCCCCGCGAAGACTGCGATGTTCGCGGCTGCACCCTGGCGCTCGAGCATGTCGAGGTACTGCGGCAGCGTCTCGAAGTCCCAGCGGATGCCGCGCTCGAGCACTTCGAGCGACATGCCCTCTACCTGGGTCAGGTTGCGCATGACCAGCCCGCGGTCTGCGGCGCGGCACGGCGCGATGGTGAAGCCGCAGTTGCCGATCACCGCCGTGGTCACCCCGAGCTCCGGAGAGGGCGACACGCCCGCATCCCAGGTGACCTGCGCGTCGTAGTGCGTGTGGTTATCGATGATGCCCGGCATCAGGGCAAGGCCATCGGCGTCCACCAACGCCTTGGAGGGACCCTCCACGACGCCCACCGCCGCGATCCTGTCCCCCGCAATCGCGAGGTCCCCTCTGCGAGGCGAAGACCCCAGGCCGTCGACCAGCAGCGCGTTGCGGATCACGAGGTCGTGCATGAGCGGCCCAGTATACTCACGCGG
>DATACE010000097.1:0-9198 GCA_036259215.1 Burkholderiales bacterium
GGAATTCGGGCTCTGACCCCGATTCTTGTCGGTTTGCCAGTCCGCCAGCTTGCGCCGGGCCTCGTTGAGCTTCGGATCCATCTCGCGCTCGTGGTTGTCGCGCTTCGCGGTGAGCTCGATCACGTAGCCGTTCGGGTCGCGAAAGTAGATGGAGTCGATGAAGCCGTGGTGCGAGACGCCGCGCGTCTCGATGCCGGCGGCCTTGCCCTTTTCCATAATGGGCTGCAGCACCTCGGGCTTCACTTCCAGCGCGATGTGCAGGTCGTAGTCGTGCTGCGGCTTGAACTCGAAAGGCATGTCGGGGGCCTCGAAGAACGCGAGGCACGAGCCGTCGTCCATGCGGTAGAAGGTATGCAGCGTGTCGGTGCGCCGGCCGCTCACCGATTCGCGGATGCGAAGCGTCTGGGTGAGCGGCAGGCCGAGGAAGTCCTCGTAGAAGCGGCGCGTCTCCTCGGAGTCGCGGCAGCGGTAGGCGTTGTGGTGCAGCCCCTTGATCATAGCGTGACGAATTTCTGCTCCTTGAGCGCGTCGCGAAAGCCGTAGAACACCTCGTTCACCTTGGGCCAGCTCCTCAGCTTCTTCATGTTGTCCAGCCACCGCCGGATGTTCGGGTAGGCGGCGAAGTCCATGCCGATGATCTCGCCGAGGGACACGAAGCCCGCGCCCAGGTAGTCGGCGATGGTGATCTTGTCGCCGCACAGGTAGCCGGCGCGCGGCCCGATCCAGTGCTGGTCGAGGATCTGCAGCCACTGCGTGGCTTTCTCCCTGGCCCAGTCGAGGCAGGCCTGCTGCGCAACGTCGGTCGGGCGCTTGTTGTTCGGGAAGATCTGCGGGTAAATGAAGCCGTAGCCGTACTCGCGGTAGAACTGGGTGTTCAGCCAGTCCATCATCTCGTTCACCTTGGCGCGCTGCTTCAGGTCCTTCGGGTAGGCCGGCGAGCTCACCTTGTCGGCGAGGTACTTGAGGATGGCCGAGCTCTCCGTGAGGCGGAAGCCCTCGTCCTCGAGCACCGGCACCTGGCGGTTGGGGTTGATGGTGGTGAACGGCGGCTGGGTATGCTCGCCCTTCATAAGGTCCACGACTTGCTCATCGACCCGGATGTTGTTCTCCGCGATGAACAGGCGCACCGGCCGGCTGGTCATGGACACGGGGTGCATGTAAAGCTTCATGGATCCTCCTTCGGCAGGCCGCCATGGTAAACCACGCCACCATCGACAGCACCATTCCCGCACGCCTGGACAGCCTGCCCTGGTCGGGCTGGCACTGGAAAGTGGTGCTCGCGCTCGGGGTGAGCTGGCTGCTCGACGGCCTCGAGGTCACGGTGGTCGGTTCGCTCGGGCCGGCGCTGCAGCGCGACGACACCCTGGGCCTGTCGGCCACCGCGATCGGCTGGGCGGCCTCGGCCTATATCGCCGGGGCGGTGCTGGGGGCGCTGTTCTTCGGCCGCCTCGCCGACCACCTCGGGCGCAAGCGCATGTTCCTGGTGACGCTCGCGGTGTATCTCGTCGCCACGGTGCTCACCGGGTTCACGTGGGACCTGTGGTCCTTCGCCTTCTGCCGGTTTCTCACCGGCTTTGGCATCGGCGGCGAGTACGCGGCCATCAACTCGGCGATCGACGAGCTCATCCCGGCGCGCGTGCGCGGCCGCGTGGACCTCGCCATCAACGGCACCTTCTGGGTGGGCGCGGCGCTCGGCGCGGGGCTGAGCATCGTGCTGCTGCACCCGGGCTGGGTGGGCGCCGAATACGGCTGGCGCATCGCCTTTTTCATGGGCGGCATCCTGGGCGTGGCGATCCTGCTGGTGCGGCGCCACCTGCCCGAAAGCCCGCGCTGGCTGCTGATGCACGGGCGCGCGGCGGAGGCCGAGGCCATCGTGCGCGACATCGAGCGCCAGGTCGGCGTGCAGCCCAGCCAGCACGCCGCGCTCAGCATGCGCGCCCTGCGCAGCATCCCGTGGGCCGACGTGGCGCACGTGCTCGCCGTGCGCTACCGGCGCCGCTCGGCGCTCGGCCTGGTGCTGATGGCGTCGCAGGCGTTCTTCTACAACGCCATCTTCTTCACCTACGCGCTCATGCTCACGCGCTTCTACGGCATCGCCGAGGAACGCGTGGGCTACTACATCTTTCCTTTCGCCATCGGCAACTTCCTCGGCCCCCTGCTCCTCGGGCGCCTGTTCGACCACGTGGGCCGGCGCGCGATGATCGGCGCCACCTACGCCGTGTCCGGCGTGCTGCTGATCCTGACCGCCTTCGCCTTCCAGCAGGGGCTGCTAAGTGCAATCACCCAGACCCTGTGCTGGTCGGTGATCTTTTTCTTCGCGTCGGCGGCGGCGAGCGCGGCCTACCTCACGGTGAGCGAAATCTTCCCGCTCGAGATGCGCGCGGTAACCATCTCGCTGTTCTACGCCTTCGGCACCGCGCTGGGCGGCTTCGCCGGGCCGCCGCTGTACGGCGCGATGATCGAAGGCGGCAGCCGCGAGGGCCTGTTCGCCGCCTACGCCCTCGCCGGCGGGCTCATGTGCATCGCCGCCTTAGTCGCCTGGAAAATCGGCATCGACGCCGAGCGCCGCCCGCTGGAGGAAGTGTGTCCTCCCTTGGGCACCGACGCCCCCCATCGGTAATGCGTGCCCGGCACAGCGTTTGCACCAAAAGCCCGCATGCTCGAACGACTTCGTACACGGCGGACTACCGAGCGCGGCGCCAAGCAGCGTTTGCGGGCCATCAAACGAGCGGCACCGGCGCGGCCCGGCCAAGGTCGTCCGGCCGCCAAAGCACGGCGCAAAGGTCGCAGCTAGCGCCGCATTCGGGCTCTGACCCCGATTTCCTATTCGGGCTCTGACCCCGATTAGGCGGTTTTGGCGTGCGGGCGTTCTTTGACTGCCGCGCGGATGGCGCCGATCAGCTTGTCGGCGTCGACCGGCTTGTCGACGCGGTCGGTGAAGCCGGCGGCGCGCAGGCGCTCGCGCTCGATCTGGGTGAACGCGGTGAGCGCGATGGCCGGAATCTGCTGCTCCATGCCCTTGCCGAGCTCGAGGGCGCGCACGCGGCGCAGCGTCTCGAAGCCGTCGTCCTCGGGCATGGCGAGGTCGAGGAGCAGGATATCGGGCGGCTCCTTGGCGAGCGCCGCCTCCAGCGCCTTGACCAGCTCGCGGCCGGAGCCGAAGCCGCGCACCAGGGCGCGGCTCTGGCGCAGAGTGAGCGCCACTACCTCGTGCGCATCCGGGTCGTCGTCGGCCACCCACACGCGCAGCCCCTTGAGCTCGCCCTCCAGCTGCTCGCGCCGCCGCTCCGGGCTGGGGGCGCCGATGGCGGCGAGCGCGGCGGATAGCGGCGCGGCCGGGAGGTCCACGGTGAAGATCGCGCCCTTGCCCAGCCCGGGACTGTCGGCGCGCACCTGGCCGCCGTGCAGCAGCGCGATGTGGCGCACCAGCGCGAGGCCGATGCCCAGGCCGCCGGCGCGCCGCGCGGAAGTCGTGTCGGCCTGCGTGAAGCGGTCGAAGACGTGCGGCAGGAATTCCGGCGCGATTCCCAGCCCGTTGTCGCGCACCAGGAGCTGCACCCGCTCGCCGTTTTTCAGCAGCGTCACCTGGACATGGCCGCGCTCCGGCGTGAACTTCACAGCGTTCGACAGCAGGTTGGACACGAGCTGCTGCAGCCGGCCCGGGTCGCCCACCACCATGATGCCGGCGTCGCCCGGCGCGAAGCGCAGCTCGATCTCCTTGGCCGCCGCGCCGGAACGCGAGGCCTCCAGCGCGGAGTTCACGATCTCGGCCAGGTTGACCACGCGCCGCTCGATGTTGAGCTTGCCGCTGACGATGCGCGAGGTGTCCAGCAGGTCGTCGATCAGGCGCGTCTGGTGGTCGACGTTGCGCTTGATGGCCTTGGCCGCGCGGTCGACCAGCTGGGGCTCCAGCGGCCGCGAGGTGGCGAGGAGATGGCTCCAGCCGCGCAACGCATTGAGCGGCGAGCGCAGCTCATGCGACACGATGGCGAGGAACTCGTCCTTTGCGCGGTTGGCGCGCTCGGCCTCCGCGCGCAGCCGCTGCTCGGCCACCACCAGCTTCTCGAGCTCGCGCTGCGCCTGCTTGCGCTCGGTGATGTCGGTGGCCACGCCGATGACGCCGATGATGCGCCCCTGCTCGTCGCGCAGCGGCGCCTTGGTGGTCAGGTAGGTGCTGTCGCCGCGCGCAGAGCTCAGGGTCTCCTCGATGATCATGGGCTCGCCGCCCTCGAGCACCAGGCGCTCCTTGTCGTCCAACCCGGCGGGCTGCGCCGCGCGTCCCATCGCCTCGGTCCACGCCGGGTTGGCCATCAGCGGCCGGCCCTGGCGGTCCTTGGCGCAGATGAGGTCGGGCGTGCTCATGGTGATGGCGTTGAGCAGCGCGTTGCGCTCGCGCAGTGCGGCGCTCGCGCGCTCCAGCGCCGCGGTGCGGCGCATCACGCGCTGGTCGAGCTCGGTGTAGGCCTCGCGCATGGCGCGCTCGGCCTGGCGCTGCACCGCCGCCTCGCGCAGCACCAGCACCGCGCCCGCCACCCCCTCGCCCGCATCCACGATCGGCGCGGCGTTGATGTCGACCGGATGCGTCGAGCCGTCCCTCGCGCGCAGCGCGGGCTCCCCGCTTGCGGCCACTGCGCTGCGCCGGCGCAGCGCTTCGTCCAGCGGGTTGGCCACTGCCGCGCCGTCGCGCTCGTCGACCAGCAACAGCAGCTCGTCGACCGACCTGCCCGCGGCTTCCGCGGCGCGCCACCCGGTCAGCCGCTGCGCCGCCGGATTGAGGAAGCGCACGCGGCCCGCCGCGTCGGTGGCGATGACCCCGTCGCCGATGCTGGCGAGCGTGACCTGCAGCCATTCGCGCTGCTCGTCGGCCTGCTCCTCGGCCTTGGCGCGCTGCGCCGCGATGCGGTCCAGGGTGCGCGCCACCCACAGCACCAGGGCGCTGAAGGTGGCGATCATCACCAGGGTGAAAAGCGACATGCCGAAGGCCTCGCTGAACACGCCTTCGCGCTCGGCAAGCAGCCGGAACCAGCCCACCGTCATGGGCACGAGGATCGCCGGCGGCAGCAGCCAGCGCGTGACCACCGCGCCGGTGCGCCGGCTGGACAGCGTCTCGACCAGCCACGGCCCGGGGCGCCCGGCGGCCAGCGCGAACGCGGCGAGCAGCGCCGCCACCGCGCCCGGCCCCGAGAAATCGAGCAGCGGCGCGCCGATGTCGAAGCGCAGCAGGCGAAGGCTCGCGCCGAGCAGCGCAAACATCGCCGCCGCGCCGATCGCGCAGGCCGCCAGACCATTGGCCGAGACGCCGAACACGCGCACGTCGCGCGCCATGGGCGTGACCACCGCGAGCACGAGGATCACGATGCAGGTGGCCGGCGAAAGGAGCGCGGCGCCCAAGCGCATGCCAAGCGGCTCGCCGGTGAGCACCTCGACCAGCGCGAATACCGCGATGGCCGCCGCCGCGGCTGCGGCGCTATAAGCGGCGCGACGGCTGCGATAGTCGTCCTGGGAGGAGGCGAAGAAACACGCGGCGAGCAGCAGATAGGCGAACGCCTCCGCGGGCGCCATCGGCGCGAAATCCGCGCCCAGGTCGCGCAGGCGCGGCACGTCGAGCACCCAGCCGGCGAGCGCGAGCACGGAGATGACCGCGGCCAGCCCGTAAGCGGTACGCGAAATACGGCCGAGCCTGCGCAGGAGGGTCGAGGGCATGCCTTCCGCCAACCTAGTCCTGCTCGAGGCGGACTTCTATCGGATGACCTGGGGCGGAATGCCGGCCGGTTCGGCTGTCGCCGGCGAACGACGCTCGCGCACTTTGGACAGCACGAACTGCGCGAGCCCCACCGGCCCGCCGAACTGCGAGCGCAGGAGCCAGGTCGCGCCGGTCATGAGCAGCGTGCCGAGCGCGAAACCCTTGGTCTGCTCCTTGGTATCTTCGGCCACCACCGGCTCGGCTTTCTGCTTCCTCCCCCGGACGATGCGCACGGCCACCAGGCCCAGCACCACGGCGCCGGCGATCAGCGCCGGCGGTCCGAGCCGCTTCGCCGCGCGCTGCTTCGCCGTGGCGGCGGTATGGCGCAGCAGCACCTTGCGCGCGGCGATGCGCTCCTCGACCGCGGCGATCTCGGCGTCAATGCTCTTCATGCGGCGGCTCGCCCCTCAGCTGGCGCAGCAAGGCGGTGAACGGCATCTCCGATACGAGGTGGCGGGCCCACCAGGCGAGCCCCGCGGCGCCGGCGATGTTGATCAAGGCGGCGATGGCGATGGCGAGCGGCCACGACACGCCGCGGTCGAACATCCAGACGATGCCGGCCGCGACGAACCCCATCCAGGCGGTGATCAGCAGAATGGCGATAAGCAGCCCGGCCGACAGCAGCATGGCGAGGCGCACGCCGGCGCGCCGCGCATCGAGCACGGCCAGGTGGGCGAAGTCCGCGGCCAGCTGCCTCGTATCCGAGACGAGCTGGCTCAGCGCGGAGCCCAGGCCCGGCGGTACGGTTACCGCCAACTGGTGATCTTCCCGAAGAGGTAGCCCGCCGCGAGCGCGATGCCCAGCGCCATCATCGGGTTTTCCTTCACGTACTCGCGCGCCTGCTCGACGTAGTCGTCCTTCATGGCGAGCCACTCTTCGCCCTTCTCACCCAGGCGATCGGCGGCCTGCGCTGCCGCCTGCGTCGCGCGGTCCACCGCCGAATGGGCGCTCTCGCTCAATTGGTCGATGTGCTGCTTCTGGGTTCCGGTGCTGCCGGTGGTGCTCGCCATCTTTCTCTCCAGTTGGGATATTTACGCCGTAGGGTTTAGCAAACTTCATGCCGCGTGCCGGCGCTCGTCGGAGGGCGCCGGCTTGGAAGGCGCATCGTCGTCGTCGACCGGCTCGTTCGCCTTGTACGCGGCGAGCCGGTTGTACAGCGTCTTCAGGCTGATGCCGAGCATGTCGGCCGCCTTGCGCTTGGAGCCGCACTCGGCAAGGGTCGCTTCGATCAGCCGCCGGCTCACCTCGTCGAGCGTGCTGCCCACGCGCACCGTGAGCAGCGAGGCCGACTCTGGCGCCGTCACCGCAGCCGGCGCAAGGTCGGCCTCGATCACGTCGTCGGCCAGGATGAAGGCGCGCTGCACGTAGTTCTTGAGCTCGCGCACGTTGCCCGGCCAGGTGTGCGCATAAAGCGCGGCGAGGGTCGCCGGGGCGAAATTCTTGGTCGCCGACTCCTGCTTGTTCAGCATCTCGAGGAAGTGCTGCGCCAGAAGCTCGATGTCGTTGCCGCGCTCGCGCAGCGGCGGCATCGAGATCGGGAACACGTTCAGGCGGTGGTACAGGTCCTCGCGCAGCTTGCCGTCGGTGACCGCGGTCTCGGGATTGCGGTTGGTGGCGGCGATCAGGCGCACGTCGGCGCTGATCGGCGTGGTGGTGCCTACGCGCATGAACTGCCCGGTCTCCAGCACGCGCAGCAGCTTCACCTGCAGCTCCTGCGGCATCTCGGTGATCTCGTCCAGGAACAGCGTGCCGCCGTGCGCCCGCTCGAAGTAGCCCTTGTGCTGGCGGTCGGCGCCGGTGAACGAGCCTTTCTCGTGGCCGAACAGCTCGCTCTCGATGAGCTGCGGCGAGACCGCGCCGCAGTTGAGCGGCAGGAACGGCGCCTTCTTGCGGCGGCTCAGGTCGTGGATGGTCTGCGCGGCGAGCTCCTTGCCCGTGCCGCTTTCGCCCATCAGCAGGACCGTGGCCGAAGTGGGCGCCACGCGCCCGAGCTGATCGTACAGCTTCTGCATCGGCGGCGAGGAGCCCAGGATGTGGCCGAAACGGCCCAGCTTGCGCAGCTCGTCGCGCAGCTCGCCGATCTCGGCGCGCAGCTCGCCGGTCTTCGGCACGCGGCGCAGGATGGCCTTGAGGCGCTCGACGTCGACCGGCTTCACCAGGTAGTCGGTGGCGCCCAGGCGCAGCGCTTCCACCGCGCTTTCGACGCTGGCGTGGCCGGTGATCATCACCACTTCGGTGGCGGCGCGCGTCTCGAGGTCGGCGACCAGCTCGACGCCCTTGCCGTCGGGAAGCTGCAGGTCGGTGAGCATGATGTCGGGCTGCAGGCGCGACATGTGGATGCGTGCCGCGCGCAGGCTGTCGGCGGCGGATACGGTGAAGCCTTCGGCTTTGGCCAGCTCCGAAAGCCACTCGATGGCTTCGGGATCGTCGTCTACAAGGAGGAGATGGGGCATCGGATAGTGGAAGTTGGAGGTCAGGAATTACCGCTCGCGTGTAATTCCTCCAGCACGCAATGTGCATACCAAGGCTGGTAAAAATTTCCTGTCGCACGCATGCACCCACCGTAAGTGCATGAGCATCCAGCGTAAAGGCGCCGTTCGGACCTGTTGCGTGACAGCGCGGCGCAGCCGGCTGCGCAGGTAGATGCGTCTCCTCGCGGCGACAGGCACGCCGCTCGCATACCCGAAAGCTCCGGCCGGGCGTGGTGGCGAACCCTCCCCCTCCTCCCCCGTTGCTGCGCCCGGCTCGGAGCTTGCAAACCCTATCCCATGGACTGGAGCGAGCTGTTCGGCCTAAGTGTGTCGCCGTGGGAGCTCATCGTCCGGGGCAGCGCGATGTACCTCTTCCTGTTCGTGCTGTTCCGCGTCGTGGTGAAGCGCCGCGTGGGGTCGGTCGGCATGGCCGACATCCTCATCCTCGTGATCGTTGCCGACGCCGCGCAGAACGGCATGGCGGGCGAATACCGGTCCATTACCGACGGCTTCATCCTGGTGGCGACGCTCATTGCCTGGAACATGTCCATCGACTGGCTGACCTATCGCTTCCCCGCGCTGCAAAACGTCCTCGAGCCGCCGCCGCTTTTGCTGATCGACAACGGCCGCGTGCTATGGCGGCACCTGCGCCAGGAGCTTATCTCCCAGGGCGAGCTCGAGACGAAGCTGCGCGAGCACGGCATCACCGACCCGCGCGACGTGGCCAAGGCCTATATCGAATCCGACGGCCAGGTCACCGTGCTCAAGAAGCAGCCCTGAAATCGGGGTCAGAGCCCGAATAGGAAATCGGGCTCCGACCCCGATTCGGTTTTCGCGACGTGCCGCATCTATAATCGGCTCGATGCGCGTGCTTATCGTTGAGGACGACCGGCAGGTACGCGAGACCGTCGCCGATTACCTCGAGTCGCAGGGCTACGAGGTGGCGCAGGCCGGCGACGGCGAAGCCATGCGCACTGCCCTTGC
>DATACE010000098.1:0-2418 GCA_036259215.1 Burkholderiales bacterium
GACTGCTGCGCATAGAAGCGGCGGAAGTGCTCCAGGAGGGCGAGCTTGTCGCCGTCCAGCTCGCGCACGTTGCCCGGGAATGCGTAACGCAGCCAGCGCGCTTCGGCCTGCGGGTCGAGGCTGAAGGGCGGCACGCCCGACTGCTGCGCATAGAAGCGGCGGAAGTGCTCCAGGAGGGCGAGCTTGTCGCCGTCCAGCTCGCGCAGCGCGGGCACCTGCAGCGCCAGCACCGAGAGGCGGTGGTACAGGTCCGGGCGGAAGCTGCCCTGCTTGATTGCCTGGCGCAGGTCGCGGTTGCTGGCCGCCAGCACCCGGGCGCGCGACACGCGCTGCTG
Source organism: Burkholderiales bacterium (assembly GCA_036259215.1). Classification (GTDB taxonomy): domain Bacteria; phylum Pseudomonadota; class Gammaproteobacteria; order Burkholderiales; family SG8-39; genus SCGC-AG-212-J23. Next base: position 336 of record DATACE010000098.1, read on the forward strand.
GGTCTCGCCCAGGCGCTGGAACTCGCCGTTCTCCAACACGCGCAGCAGCTTCGACTGCATCTCGAGGGGCAGCTCGCCGATCTCGTCGAGGAACAGCGTGCCGTCCTGGGCGTCTTCGAAGTAGCCCGACTTGGCGCTGCCTGCCCCGGTGAAGGCGCCCTTGGCGTAGCCGAACAGGGTGGCTTCCACCAGCGTCGGGGCGAGCGCGGCGCAGTTCAGCGCGAAGTACGGCCGCTCGGCGCGCGCCGAAAGGCGGTGCAGGCTCTGCGCGACCAGCTCCTTGCCGCTGCCCGACTCGCCCTCGATCAGCACCGGGAAGGGGGAGGCGGCGAATTGCGCGATCTGGCTGCGCAGCTTCTCCAGCGGTGCGCTCGTGCCGATGAGCTCGGTGGCAAGCGTCGGCGCCACCTCCACGGCGCGCTCCAGCAGGCGCTTGAGCGCCGCCGGGTCGGCCGGCTTGGCCACGAACTCCCAGGCGCCGAGCGCGCGCGCGTGGCGCCCGTTGGCCGCCTCGTTCTGGCCCGACAGCACGAAAATCTTCATCGCCGGCGAATGCGCGAGCAGGTCGGCGATCAGGCGAAAGCCTTCCTCGGGCGAGTGCGGCGTGGGTGGCAGGCCGAGGTCGACGAGGGCGAGCTGCGGTGCGCGCGGCAGCTGGCGCACCAACTCGATCGCCTGCCCCCTCGACTGCGCGGCGAGCACCTCGTAATCCGTGCCGAGCGCGAAGCCCAGGGTATCGACGATCAGCGGGTCGTCGTCGACCACGAGCAGCGCAGGCTTAGTGCTCAAGGACGCACTTCATAAAGGCCGGATGCACTTCATAAAGGCCGGATGCATTTCATGAAAGCCTGCTCCAGACGCGCTTCGCCGTAGCGCCGGCACAGCTCGGCGGGCGCGCCGCGGAAACGCACGCGCCCCTGGTCGAGCACCGCGATCGAGGAGCACAGCTCCTCGACGTCGGCCAGCACGTGCGAGGTGAAGAACAGGGTGCGGCCTTCGGCAGCGAGCCCGCGGAGCACCGATTTCACCGCGACCCGGGCGGCAGGGTCAAGGCCGCTCATCGGCTCGTCGAGCACGTAGAGGTCGCGCTCCAGCAGGAATGCGCCGGCCAGCCCGAGCTTCTGCGTCATGCCCTTGGAGAGCTGGCGCACCGGGCGCCCGAGCACCGAGGGGTCGAGCTCCAGGCGGGCCAGCAGCGCGGCGGCGCGCGCCGCGTCGTAGCGCGCCCCGCCAAGCTGCGCGAGGCTCGACAGGAACTCGCCGCCGCGCAGGTAGTGCGGCGGCATGAAGCGCTCCGGGACGTAGGCCAGGCGGCGGCGCGCCTGCGGCAGGGCGGCGGGCAGGCCGAACAGGCGCACCTCGCCGGCGTCGCCGGCCGTGAGGTCGAGCATGCAGCGCACCAGGGTCGTCTTGCCGGCGCCGTTGGCGCCCACCAGGCCGAACGCCTCGCCCGCCGCCACTTCAAGCTCGACGCCGGACAAGGCTTGAAGCGCGCCGTAGCGCTTCACCAGCGCGCTGATGCGCACTGCCGCGTTCGCGAGTCCCTCCCCCATGCGCGATAATATTACGCTGTGCAGCAAAGCCCCATCGAGCAAAACCCCATGGTAGAGATCCGCCAGGTCGCGTTTGGCTACGACCCGGCGCGCCCGGTGCTGCGCGACATTGACCTGTCGATCCCGCGCGGCAGCGTGGTCGGCATCATGGGCCAGTCGGGCTGCGGCAAGACCACGCTGCTGCGCATCATCGCCGCCCAGTTTCTGCCCACCTCGGGCGAGGCGCGCGTGCTGGGGCGCTCCACCGCGCAGCTCGGGCGCGAGGGGCTGTACGAGATGCGCCGGCGCATGGGCATGCTGTTCCAGTTCGGCGCGCTGTTCACCGACCTTTCCGTGTACGAGAACGTCGCCTTCCCGCTGCGCGAGCACCTCGCGCTACCCGAGGACCTGCTGAACGACCTGGTGATGCTCAAGCTGCAGGCCGTCGGGCTGCGCGGCGCGGCGCAGCTCATGCCCACCGAGCTTTCGGGCGGCATGGCGCGGCGCGTGGCGCTGGCGCGCTCGATCGCGCTCGACCCGCAGCTCATCCT
>DATACE010000099.1:0-9631 GCA_036259215.1 Burkholderiales bacterium
AGCGCCGGCTGCGTCTCGAGCAGCTTCGCGCCGTGCTCGGCCATGCGCGCCGCGTCGCGCAGCGCCACCGCGCGGAATAGCGCGAGCCAGCGGCGCTGGAATTCCTGGAGCTCGGCGTAGCACCATTTCGCGCCGATGCGATCCCAGACCGCGCCGGCGTCGTCGGGCGCGAGGTAGGGGTTGACGGCGCGCGCCACGCGGGCGGCGCTGTGCAGCCACACGTCAAGCTCGCGCGGCTCGCGGCATTCGAGCAGGCGCAGCTTCATGAGCTCGAGGTCCTTCTGCAGTTGCGGCGGCACGTTTTCCGGCTGCGGGGTGCGCGGGCCGACCAGGAAGTCGCGCGCGTACCATGCAAGGCGCGTGTTCTCGAAGCGCTCGAACGCGTACGCACCCTTGTATAGCGGGTTGGGCGGCCGCCGGCTGCGCGAGCCCTCCAGCAGCTCGAGCACCGGCACGTCCTGGTTGAGCAGCGCGACGATGTCGCCCGCATTCTTTTCCGTAAAGCGATGGCGCGCCGCATTGAGATCCAGCACCGGCGCGTAATCCGAGTTTGCCGGCATGCCGTAGCTCGCGAACAGCGGCTCGAGCGTGGCGCGGCTGCCGAGGTAGCGCGCGTCGAAATCGCCGGCGCTGAGCATGTGCACCGACCACAGCTCCTTGGCGAGGCCCGGGTGCTCGAACACCGCCGGGTGCGCCGCGTGCGGCACCGGCCGCTCGCCCGCCACGATCAGCAGGTCGTGGTCGCTTGCCGCGTAAACCGCATAGTGCGCGAACTCCTCGCCGAGCGCGCGCAGGATAGTCGCCACCAGCGCCGGGTCGATCTCGTAGAGCTGCATCCACTGCACCAGCAGGCCGTCGGGATTCAGGTGGCCGCGGATGCGCCGGTAGAACTCGCGCGTGAACAGGCTGGAAACGCCGCTCACCCACGGGTTGGATGGCTCGGAGATGATCAGGTCGTAGCGCCGCCCGGCGCTCGAGAAGAAAGTCTTGGCGTCGTCGATGCGCACGCTGCCGCGCGGGTCGGCGAACGCGCTGCTGTTGCGCGGCATGAAGCCGCGCGCCGCCTCGGCCATCGCCGCCTCGATCTCCACCGTCTCGACCTGCTCGATGGCCAGGCTTTGCAGCAGCGTGTGCGTGGTGAGGCCGGTGCCGATGCCGATCACCGCCGCGCTTTTCGCCTCCGGCTTGAGCGCGAGGGGCAGCGCGCCGGTGAGCACCATGGTGATCTCGTCGGTGCCGCGCACGTCGCCTTCCATGTTGACCGAGCCGTCGGACTTGCCGTTGGTGCGCAGGCTGAGCGCCTCGCCGTAGCGGACGAGGTGCACCGTGGCGGTCTTGCCGTCCTTCTGGTAGAGCACCTGGGCGTCGCGCGACGATTCCAGGTCGCCGTGGCGGTAGACGCCGGCGGTCATCTTGTTCACGTCGAGCTGCACCGCGAAGCCCACGGCGAGCAGCAGCGCCGCGCTCGCCGCCGCCGGCGCCACGTAGCTTCCGGCATGCGCCCGCAGCAGGACTACGCCCAGCGCGATGTCAAGCGCGCAGCCCGCCAGCAGCGCGCCCTTCAGCCCGAGCGCGGGAAGGCCGATGTGCACCGCGAACAGCACCCCGGCGATCGCGCCGAGCGTGTTGGCGGCATACACCTGGCCGATCGCGCGTTCGCCGGCGCCGCGGCGCAGGAGCGCGCCGGTGATCAAGGGCAGCGTCATGCCGGCGCAGAAAGTGGCCGGCAGCATCACCAACGCCGCGATCGCCTGTCCCGACAGGTTGAACAGCACATAGCCCGTGTCGGTGCGCGCCAGCCCGTCCATCAGGGCCTGCATGAGGTCGAAGGTGAGGCCGTACAGCGGCAAGGTGGCGAGCGCAAGCAGGCCCATCGCGATCTGCACCCCGCCCAGCAGGCGCTCGGGTGCGCGGCTGCGGTCCACCTGGCGGCGCACCGCCAGGCCGCCCAGCGCGAGGCCCAGGATGAAAGTGGACAGCATCAGCTCGAACGCGTGGGTGGAGGCGCCGAGCACCAGCGACAGCATGCGGATCCAGACGATCTCGTAGACGAACGACGCCAGGCCAGTGAAAAAGGCGACCGCCAGCAGCAGCTTTGCGCCTGATTGGTCATTCGTTTCCCTGACCGGCGCATCGTGTACCGGGCGTGCCAGCAGCCACACGGCGAATGCCAGCACGAAATTCAGCACGCCCGCAGTGCGCAGCGTCCCGGGCAGCCCGGCCCAGGCGATGAGGACGAAGCCGCTCGCGAGTACCCCGGCCGCCGCGCCCAGGCTGTTGGTGAAGTACAGCATGGCGATGGATTCGCCCCGCACGCTGGGATACGCCCGCGCAAGGCCCGCGCTCATGAGCGGAAAGGTCATGCCGAGCAGCACCGATTGGGGCAGGATGAGCAGGCAGGAGAGCGCGAGCTTCGCCGCGAGCACCGGCCATTCGCCCCCGAGCGCGGGCAGCAGCGAGGCGTACGACCAGTCCGTGACGCCGACGAACAGCGGGTGAAAGCCAAGCGCCAGCACTCCGATCAGCGCTTCGACCAGCGCATAGCCGAGCAGCGGATTGCGCAGCCGCTCCGACAGGCGCGCGCAGCCCGCCGCGCCGGCCGCCATGCCGCCCATGAACACGACCAGCACGAGCGACTGCGCGTACGCGGCGTGACCGAGGAACAGCTTCAGGTAATGCGTCCAGATGGACTCGTAGATGAGCCCGGCGAAGCCCGAGGCGGTGAAAAGGACGTAGAACGCGCTGCGCGACATGCGCCGCGATGCTAAGTTAAAACCGATGCGCCTGCCGCTTGCGCCCCTGTCCGCCCGGCTGTCGGCGTTTTACTTCGCGCACTTTTTCCACGGCGGCGGCTTCGTCGCCTACTTCCCGCTGTACCTCGCGTGGCGCGGCTTCGGCGCGCTGGAGATCGCGTGGATCGTGGCGCTGCCGCAGATCGCGCGCACCTTCGCGCCGGCGGCGTGGGGCTGGCTCGCCGATGCAAGCGGTGCGCGCCGCAGCGTGGTGGTGTTCGCGTGTGCCGCGGCGGCCGGCGGATTCCTCGCCCTGCCTTTCAGCGAAAGCTTCGCCGCGGTGGCGCTGGTGATCGGCCTGTCCAGCGTGCTGTCGGCGGGCGGGCTGCCGCTGGTCGAGGCCATCACCCTCGGCGCACTCGCCGGCCAGCCGGGCCGCTACGGTCCGATCCGGCTGTGGGGCTCGGTGGGGTTCATCGCGGCGGTGCTGGGCGGCGGGGCCTGGCTCGAGCGCCAGCCGGTAGCGCTGCTGCCTTGGGCGCTGTTCGCGTTTGCGCTGCTCGCGTTGGGGGCCGCGCTGTCGCTGCCGCGGCAATCGGCGCAGGCGCATGCGAAAGGCGCCCGGCTGCAGCTCACCCCGGCGATCCGCGCCCTGCTCGGCGCCGGGTTCTGCATGGCGCTCGCACACGGCACGCTGTACGCGTTCCTGACACTGCATCTGGAGCGCGCCGGCCACAGCGCCACCGCCATCGGCCTGCTGTGGACGCTCGGCGTAGTCGCGGAAATTGCAGTTTTCCTCTACTTGCCGGTGCTTTTCCGGCGCTTTCGACTCTCGGCGATCCTGTTCGCGAGCTTCGCCTGCGCCGTGGCGCGATTCTCGGCCCTGGCCTGGTTCCCGGGCGAGCTGTGGCTCGTGGGAATCGCCCAGCTGCTGCACGCCGCCACCTTCGGCGCGTTCCATGCGGCCTCGGTGGCCGCGGTGCACCGGGTGTTTCCCGAGGCGGCCCAGGCGCGCGGCCAGACGCTTTTTTCCAGCATCAGCTACGGCGCGGGCGGCGCGGTGGGCGTGCTCGGCGCCGGCTGGCTGTGGGAGGCCGCCGGGCCGGCTTTCGCTTTCTCGCTGGCTGCGCTGGCCGGCCTAGCCGGACTCCTTCTTGCTCATGGCCTGAAACGCTGCGGGTTGTAAGCTGTCAACAATACAGTCCGCCGAACGTTAAGAGGCCTTTATGACTCGTCTTTTCGCTGTAGCCGCCGTTTTCTCCGGGGCCTTGCTCGCCGGATGCCAGAGCGTGGAAACCACCAAGGCGGGCACCGTGGGCGTGGACCGCGAGCAGCGCATGATGGTCTCTTCGGAGGAGGTCCAGGCCAGCTCGACCAAGCAGTACGCGCAGATGATGGCCGAGGCCAAGAAGAAGGGCGTGCTCGACCGCAACCCCGCACAGCTGCAGCGCGTGCAGGCCATCACCAAGCGGCTGGTGGCGCAGGTCGATGCATTCCGTCCCGACGCGTCGAAGTGGCCGTGGGAAATCCACGTCGTGTCGCTGGACGAGGTGAACGCCTGGGCCATGCCGGGCGGCAAGATGGCCATCTACACCGGGCTCATCGAGAAGCTGAACGCCACCGACGACGAGATTGCAGCGGTGATGGGCCACGAGATCTCGCATTCGCTGCGCGAGCACGCGCGCGAGCGCATTTCGCGCCAGATGGGAACGCAGATGGCCGTCGGCATCGCCGGCGCGCTGTTCGGCATCGGCGACCTCGGGCAGGGCCTGGGCAACATGGTGGCCGACGTGACGCTGAACCTGCCGAATTCCCGCACCCATGAGGTGGAAGCCGACCGCATGGGCGTAGAGCTCGCCGCGCGCGCCGGCTACGATCCGCGCGCGGCGATCACGCTTTGGGAGAAAATGGCGAAGAACAGCAGCGGCGGCCAGCCGCCGAAGTGGCTGTCGACCCATCCCTCGCACGAAGACCGGATCAACGACCTGCGCGCCTACTCCGCCAAGGTCCTGCCGCTGTACCAGGCAGCGAAAGGCGGCGGCGCAAGCGCCGGCAAGTAAAATATAATTCCATGTTTCCGCAGCGCGGAAACATGGCCAAGACACTCTACGACAAGCTCTGGGACAGCCACGTCGTCCACGTCGAGGAAGACGGGACGGCTCTGCTCTACATCGATCGGCACCTCGTACACGAGGTCACCAGCCCGCAAGCCTACGAGGGGCTGCGCGCCGCAGGCCGCAAGCCCTGGCGCGTCGACTCGATCGTCGCCACCGCGGACCACAACACGCCCACCACCGACTGGGACGAAGGCATCGCCGGGGTACGGGATCCCATGGCGCGCCAGCAGATCGAGACGCTCGACGCCAACATCAAGGCGCACGGCGCCAAGGTCTATTTCCCCTACCTCGACAAGCGCCAGGGCATCGTGCACGTCATCGGCCCCGAGCAGGGCGCCACGCTGCCCGGCATGACGGTGGTATGCGGCGACTCGCATACCAGCACGCACGGCGCCTTCGCCTGCCTGGCGCACGGCATCGGCACCTCCGAAGTCGAGCACGTCATGGCCACGCAGTGCCTGGTGACGCGCAAGATGAAGAACATGCGCGTCAGCGTGGAGGGGCAGCTTGCGCGCGGCGTGACCGCGAAAGACGTGGTGCTCGCCATCATCGGCCGCATCGGCACCGCCGGCGGTACGGGGCACGCCATCGAGTTTGCCGGCAGCGCCATCCGCTCCCTGTCGATGGAAGGGCGCATGACGGTGTGCAACATGGCGATCGAGGCGGGCGCGCGCGCCGGCATGGTCGCCGTGGACGACACGACTCTCGAGTACCTGAAAGGCCGGCCGTTTGCGCCCAAGGGCGTGGAATGGGACCGGGCGGCGGCCTACTGGCGCGGGTTGCGCAGCGACCTGGACGCCAAGTTCGACCGCGAGGTCACGCTGGATGCGCGCGACATCCGGCCGCACGTGACCTGGGGCACTTCCCCGGAGATGGTGGTGCCGGTCGACGGGACCGTGCCGGACCCGGACAAGGAGAAAGACAGCCTGCGCCGCGAGGGCATGGAGCGCGCGCTGCAGTACATGGCGCTCAAGCCGCGCACGCCGATCACGGACATCCGGATCGACAAGGTGTTCATCGGCTCGTGCACCAACTCGCGCATCGAGGACCTGCGCGCCGCCGCCGCGATGGTGAAGGGCCGGCGCGTGGCCCCCAGCGTGCGGCTCGCCATGGTGGTGCCGGGCTCCGGCCTGGTGAAGGCGCAGGCCGAGCGCGAAGGCCTCGACCGCCTGTTCCGCGACGCCGGCTTCCAGTGGCGCGAACCCGGCTGCTCCATGTGCCTGGGCATGAACCCGGACCGTCTGGAGCCCGGCGAGCGCTGCGCCTCCACCTCCAACCGCAACTTCGAGGGCAGGCAGGGGGTGGGCGGGCGCACGCATCTGGTCAGCCCGGCGATGGCGGCAGCCGCGGCGATCGCCGGCCACTTCGTCGATATCCGGCGGTGGTCCTGATGGAAAAGTTCACCGTGCTCACCGGCCTGGTTGCCCCGCTGGACCGCGCCAACGTCGACACCGACCAGATCATCCCGAAGGAGTACCTGTCGTCGATCAAGCGCACCGGCTTCGCGCAAGGCCTGTTCGCCGCCTGGCGCAAGGATCCGGGGTTCGTGCTGAACCAGCCGCCGTACAAGAGCGCCTCCATACTGCTCGCGCGCAAGAACTTCGGCTGCGGCTCCTCGCGCGAGCACGCGCCCTGGGCGCTCATGGAGCACGGCTTTCGTTGCGTAATCGCGCCCTCGTTCGCCGACATCTTCTTTACCAACTCGCTCAAGAACGGCTTCCTGCCCGTAACGCTGGCCGAATCCGACGTGGACGGCCTGTTCCACGACTGCGCCGCCTTCCCGGGCTTCAAGCTGGTCGTGAACCTTGAGGAGCAGACCGTGGCGACGCCCGACCGGTCCAAGGTCATGCGCTTCGACATCGATCCGTTCCGCAAGTACTGCCTGCTCCACGGGCTGGACGAAATCGGCCTCACGCTGCGCCATGCGGACAAGATCCGCGCCTTCGAGGCGCAGCGCAAAGCCCAGTACCCCTGGTATTTTTGACAACTGAGCTGAGATGAAAATCGCGGTGCTGCCCGGTGACGGCATCGGGCCGGAAATCATTGCGCAAGCGAGGAGGGTGCTCGGCAAGCTGGGCCTGCCGCTGGAAATGCAGGAAGCCCCGGTGGGCGGCGCTGGCTACGAGGCGAGCGGGCACCCGCTGCCGCCGGCCACGCTGCAGCTCGCCAAGGACGCCGACGCCGTGCTGTTTGGAGCGGTGGGTGACCCGCGCTACGACAGCCTGGAGCGCGCCAAACGCCCCGAGCAGGCGATCCTGGGCTTGCGCAAGGAACTGAACCTTTTCGCCAACCTGCGTCCGGCGCAGGTGCATCCCGAGCTCGCCGATGCCTCCGCGCTGAAGGCGGAGGTGGTGGCGGGGCTCGACATCCTCATCGTGCGCGAGCTCACCGGCGATATCTATTTCGGGGAGCCCCGAGGCATAAGAACCATCGGCGGGCAGCGCGAGGGCTTCGACACCATGCGCTACAGCGAGCCTGAGATCCGGCGCATCGCGAAGGTGGCGTTCGAGGCGGCGCGCAAGCGCTCCGGAAGGCTCTGCTCGGTGGACAAGGCGAATGTGCTGGAGACCTCGCAGCTGTGGCGCGAGGTGGTTTCCCAGGAAGCTCTCAATTACCCGGAGGTGCAGCTCAGCCATATGTACGTCGACAACTGCGCGATGCAGCTGGTGCGCACGCCCAAGCAGTTCGACGTCATCGTCACCGGCAACCTGTTCGGCGACATCCTTTCCGACGAAGCCTCGATGCTCACCGGCTCGATCGGCATGCTGCCCTCGGCGGCGCTCGACGAGCGGGGCAAAGGGCTCTACGAGCCGATCCACGGCAGCGCGCCCGACATCGCCGGCAAGGGCCTGGCCAACCCGCTCGCCACGATCCTGTCCGCCGCGCTGATGCTGCGCTACTCGCTCGGGCAGCCGGCGGCGGCCGAGCGCGTGGAGCGCGCGGTCTCCAAAGTCTTGCAGTCGGGATTGCGCACGCCGGATATCTTCACTGCGGGAGCGCGCAGAGCCGGCACCGTGGAAATGGGCGACGCGGTGGTGGCAGCGCTTTAAACTATGGGCATGCTTAGAGTCGGGATCGTCGGCTGGCGCGGCATGGTGGGATCGGTCCTCGTGCAGCGCATGCGCGAGGAGCGCGACTTCGATCACGTCGAGCCGGTGTTCTTCTCCACCTCGCAGGCGGGCGGCAAGGGCCCCGACATCGGCAAGGCCGTCGAAACGGTGAAGAACGCTACCGACCTCGCCGAGCTGAAAAAGCTGCCGGTGATCGTCTCCTGCCAGGGCGGCGACTACACCAACGAGGTGTACCCGCAGCTGCGCAGGCAGGGATGGAAGGGTTACTGGATCGATGCCGCCAGCGCGCTGCGCATGAACGACGATGCCGTCATCATCCTCGACCCGGTGAACATGCCGCTCATCCGGGATGCGGTCGCGCGCGGCGTGAAGAACTACATCGGCGGCAACTGCACGGTAAGCCTGATGCTCATGGGGATGGCCGGCCTGTTCCAGCGCGACGAGGTCGAGTGGATGACCAGCATGACCTACCAGGCGGCGTCGGGCCAGGGCGCGGCCGCGATGCGCGACCTGGTAGCGCAGATGGCGGCGATCGGCGATCACGCGAAGGCGCTGCTCGATGATCCGGGTTCGGCCATCCTGGACATCGACCGCAGCGTCACCGATGCGATCCGCTCGCGCGAGCTGCCGCAGGCGGGCATCGGCTATCCGCTCGCGGGCAGCCTGCTGCCGTGGATCGATAAGGACCTGGGCAACGGCCAGAGCCGTGAGGAATGGAAGGCGCAGGCAGAGGCGAACAAGATCCTGGGCAGGAACGGCAACGCCATCCCCATGGACGGCGTATGCGTGCGCGTGGGCGCCATGCGCTGCCATAGCCAGGCGCTCACCCTCAAGCTGCGGCGCGCGCTGCCCCTGGACGAGGTGGAAGGGATGCTCGCCGAGGCGAACGACTGGGTGAAAGTCGTTCCCAACCGCCGCGAGGAAACCCTGGCCGAGCTCACCCCGGCGGCCGTAACCGGCAAGCTATCGGTGCCGGTCGGCCGGCTACGCAACCTGCCGATGGGAAAGGACTTTTTGTCCGCGTTCACGGTGGGCGACCAGCTGCTCTGGGGGGCCGCAGAGCCCCTCCGGCGAATGATACGAATCCTTCTGGATTCAGGGGTCAAGGCCTGAAACGTTGACCTGATTTGTAAATTTGCAGGGCTAAGGCCATGATGTTAAGGTAGTTGGTCCGGGCCATAGAAGAACGACAGGGCGGGGGAATGAGCAGAATCACCTTAGCGATCATGGCGGCCGCATTCTGGCTGGCGGCGCCGCTCGCGGCGCACGCGGCCGGCCTTGGCCGCATTACCGTCTTGTCGCCGCTGGGCCAGCCGCTCAATGCCGAGATCGAAGTCGTCGCTCTGCGGCCCGGCGAAGAGGACGGGCTCACTGCACGGCTCGGATCGCTCGAGGCATTCCGCCAGGCGGGCATCGAGCCCGGCGCTTTGCACAGCGGCATGCGTGTCGCCCTCGAGCGGCGCGGCGGCCGGGCTTTCATTCGCGTGACGACGGCGCAGCCGGTGAACGAGCCGTTCCTCGACCTGCTGGTCGAGCTGCAGTGGAACGCCGGCCGCCTGGTCCGCGAATACACCTTGCTCCTCGATCCCCCGGAGTACAAAGGACAGCAAGCGATCGCGGCCGCGCCGCCGCCGGCCAAGCCCGCCGGCCCGAGCGCGCAGCCGCTGCCGCCGGTCGAGCCCAGGTCCGCGCCCGAAGCAACCAAGCCGTC
>DATACE010000100.1:0-10036 GCA_036259215.1 Burkholderiales bacterium
GTGTCTTTATAAGCCCTGTTCAGGTCGGCGACCCAGCGCCGCACGCCTTCGTGCAGCGGGTACTGCAGGACGTGCCACTCGAGGCTGTCCTCGTGCGTCCACTCGCGCCGCTGCGCGAACTCGCTGCCCATGAAGAGCAGCTTCTTGCCCGGATGGCCCCACATGTAGCCGAGCAGGGCGCGCAGGTTGGCGAACTGCTGCCAGTCGTCGCCCGGCATGCGCCCGATGAGCGAGCCCTTGCCGTGCACCACCTCGTCGTGCGACAGCGGCAGCACGAAGTTCTCGTGGAACGCATACCACAGGCTGAAGGTGAGCGAATCGTGGTGGTGCTTGCGGTACACCGGGTCGCGCTTGAAGTAGTTGAGCGTGTCGTGCATCCAGCCCATGTTCCACTTCATGCCGAAGCCCAGCCCGCCGAGATAGTTGGGGCGCGACACCTGCGGCCAGGCGGTGGACTCCTCGGCGATGGTCTGCACGTCGGGGAAATCGCGGTACAGCGTCTCGTTCAGGAAGCGCAGGAACTCGATCGCCTCGATGTTCTCGCGCCCGCCGTAGCGGTTGGGGATCCACTCGCCCGCCTTGCGGCCGTAGTCGAGGTAGAGCATCGAGGCCACCGCGTCCACGCGCAGCCCGTCGACGTGGTATTTCTCCAGCCAGAAGTGCGCGCTCGAGCTCAGGAATGCCCTGACTTCATTCCTTCCGTAATTGAAGATCGCGCTGGCCCAGTCGGGATGGTGGCCCTGCCGCGGGTCGGAGTGCTCGTAAAGGTGCGTGCCGTCGAAGTAACCCAGGCCGTGCGCGTCCCAGGGGAAATGCGATGGCACCCAGTCGAGGATCACGCCGACGCCGTGCTGGTGCAGCACATCGACGAAGTGCATGAAGTCCTGCGGGGTGCCGTAGCGCGAGCTGGGCGCGAAGTAGCCGGTGCACTGGTAGCCCCACGAGCCGTAGAACGGGTGCTCGGTGATGGGCATCAGCTCGACGTGGGTGAAGCCCAGGCGCTGCGCGTACTCGGCCAGGCGCGGCGCGAGCTCGCGGAACCCCAGCACCTGCGCCGGATGGTCCGGCGAGCGCATCCACGAGCCCAGGTGCACCTCGTACACCGAGTGCGGCGCGCCGAGCGCGTTTCGCTGGCGGCGGATGCGCATCCATTCCGCGTCCTGCCATTCGTAGTCCAGGTCCCACACCACTGAGCCGGTGCGCGGCGGCGTCTCGGCGCGGAACGCATACGGATCGGCTTTGTCGACCTTGTATCCGCCATGGCGCGACACGACGTGGAACTTGTAGAGACTGCCGTGGGCCGCTTCGGGCACCCGCGCCTGCCAGACGCCCGCATCGCCGGTGGGCTGCATCGGATGGCGGCGCGGATCCCAGCCGTTGAAGTCGCCCACCACCGCGACCGATGCCGCGTTGGGCGCCCAGACGGCGAACTCGACCGCGTCGTCCACGAGGTGCGCGCCCAGCTTCTCGTACAGGCGCGCGTGGGTGCCTTCGCGGAACAGGTACAGGTCGTGGCCGGTCAGCAGGGTCCGCGGGGCGGTGACGGCGGGCATTCTTATGTATTTTCCTTTACCAGCAGTTAACTTAAAGGCGGCTTAAGCGTCTATCTCGGATCGCTATACTGGTTTTGACCATGCAGACCGACTACGTTCAGCGCTTCCTGTTCGAGGACCTCGACATCCGCGGCCGGCTGGTCTGCCTCACCGGCGCCTGGCAGCGCATGCTCGAGGGCCGGGATTATCCCCAGGAGATCACCTCCCTGCTAGGCCACACCACGGCGCTCAACGTGCTGCTGGGGGCGAACCAGAAGGGCGCGGGCCGCGTGACGCTGCAAGTGCAAGGTTCGGGCCCGGTTCGACTGCTGGTGTCCGACTGTACGCCCGAGCTCAGGATACGAGGCATGGCCACCTATGAAAAGCCGGTGCAGGGCACGGGCGAGCGGGGCCTGCTGGGCGACGGCCGGCTGTCGGTGACGCTCGAGGACATGAAAAGCGGCCGGTTCTACCAGAGCCTGGTCCCCCTGGAGGGCGAGACGCTCGAGCAGATCTTCGAGCATTACCTGGCGCAGTCGGAGCAGCTCTCGGCGGTCCTGCGCCTGCAGGCCGACCGCGGCGCCGTGTGCGGGCTGCTGCTCGAGAAGCTGCCCGGGGCCGACGCCAAGGACCCCGACGGCTGGAACCGCGTGCAGCACCTCGCTGCGACTCTGGCGCTGGACGAGACGCGCGATGCCCAGCCCTATGACCTGCTCACGCGGGTCTTCCCCGAGGAGCTGATGCGCGTCTTTCGCCTCTACGCGGTCGAATACCACTGCCCGTACGACGAGGACAAGGTGAAGGACATGCTGCGCAGCCTCGGCCGCCAAGAGGTCGAGTCGATCCTGGCCGAGCGCGGCGAAGTCGTGATCCGCAACGAGATGTGCAACCACGAGTACCGGTTCGACGCCCGCGCCATCGCCGAGATCTTCCCTTCATGAATCCCAAAAAATGCGGTACGTCCCCATTTCCGGGCCGCTCATGCGCCGGACGGCGGATAGGAAAAACGGTGTCTGTCCCTGATTCTGGTGGCATGGATTTGGCTTGCCACTGGGGCATGAAAACTCTCCTTTTCAGCATCGGGGTCGCCCTGGTTGTGGGCGCCTGCGGGCGCCAGGAGCCGGCGGACCAGGCGAAGGTCGAGGAAACCCGCCAGGTCGAGCAGGCCGCCGAGAAGGCGAAGCCCCTGAGCAGCACTTCGCTCACCCAGATCGTGAAGGAGGCGCTGCAGTCCGAGTCGAGCCTCGACGCGCGCCGCATCGACGTCGAGAACCGCGACGGCGCGGTGGCGCTGCATGGCCGGGTCGAGAACGAGGAGCAGAAGGAGAAGGCCGGCCGCATCGTGAGCAGCGTCGGCGGGGTCAAGTCGGTGGATAACCGGCTCACCATCGATGACACGGCCTCGACCGGGTCCTCGGCCGAGCCGCCGAAGCTTCCTGCGCCATCCGGAGGATAGCCGCAGGCCCGGCGCCGCGGGAAAATGGCCCAGCGCGGGAATAGCTCAGCTGGCAGAGCGCAACCCCTCCAGGGTTGAGGCATGAGTTCGAGACTCGTTTCCCGCTCCACTTATACAATGACGCCCTTCCCGTAAGGGCGTCATGCATTCATCCGAAGCCATCGCGCGCCAGGCGGCGCGCCGCCGCACGTTTGCCATCGTGTCCCACCCGGACGCGGGCAAGACCACGCTCACCGAAAAGCTGCTGCTTTTCGCCGGTGCCATCCAGATCGCCGGCAGCGTGAAGGCGCGCAAGGCGGCGCGCTACGCTACCTCCGACTGGATGGAGATCGAGAAGCAGCGCGGCATCTCGGTCGCCTCCTCGGTGATGCAGTTCGAGTACCGCGACTGCGTGATCAACCTGCTCGACACCCCGGGCCACCAGGACTTCTCCGAGGACACTTATCGCGTGCTCACCGCGGTGGACGCCGCGCTGATGGTGATCGACGCGGCCAAGGGCATCGAGCCGCAGACGCTGAAGCTGCTGGAGGTGTGCCGCGCGCGCCACACGCCGGTGCTCACCTTCGTCAACAAGCTCGACCGCGAGGTGCGCCCGCCGCTCGAGCTCGTCGACGAGATCGAGCGCGTGCTGGGCATGGACACCGCCCCGCTCAGCTGGCCGATCGGCGCGGGCAAGGCCTTTCGCGGCGTGCTCGACTTCCGCAACGAGTCCATCCGCCTGTTCGAGGCCGGCCACCCGGCGCAGGGCACCCCGGAGCTGGAGACCGCCCGCAACGAAGCCGAGCTGGTGCGCGGCGCCGGCACCGCGTTCGACCGCGAGGCCTTCCTCGCCGGGCGCCAGACCCCGGTGCTGTTCGGCTCGGCGATCAACAACTTCGGCGTGCAGGAGGTGCTGGACGCCCTGGTCGACTTCGCGCCGCCGCCGGCGAGCCGCGCCGCCGCCGAGCGCAGCGTGGCGCCCGCCGAGCCGAAGGTCAGCGGCGTGGTGTTCAAGATCCAGGCCAACATGGACCCGCAGCACCGCGATCGCGTGGCGTTCCTGCGCCTGTGCTCGGGGCGCTTCGTGCGCGGCATGGCGCTGGTGAACTGCCGCACCGGCAAGCCGCTGCGCACCGCGAACGCCATGACCTTCCTCTCGCAGCGCCGCGAGACCGTCGAGGAAGCCTACGCCGGCGACATCATCGGCATTCCCAACCGGGGCACCATCGCCCTGGGCGACGCGCTCACCGAGGGGGAGCTGCTCACCTTCGGCGGCCTGCCCTTCTTCGCCCCCGAGCTCTTCCGGCGCGTGGAGCTCGCCTCGCCGATGAAGGCGAAGCAGCTGCGCGTCGGGCTGCGCCAGCTGGGCGAGGAAGGCGCGATCCAGATTTTCCATCCCTCCGCCGGCGGCGGCATGCTGCTCGCGGCGGCGGGCGCGCTGCAGTTCGAGGTGGCGGCGCACCGGCTGCAGCACGAGTACGGCGTCGACATGCGCCTGTCCGGCACGCCCTACGTCGCGGCGCGCTGGATCAGCGCCGAGGACCCGGCCGAGCTCAAGCGCTTCATCGATGCCCACGCCATGCGCATCGCGCTGGACGACGCGGGCTTTCCCGCCTACCTCGCCACGGTTCAGGCGGAAATCCGGGTCGCCGCGGACCTGTGGCCGAAGATCGCCTTCCACACGCAGCGCGAGCACGCCGGCTACGCCGAAGCGCAGGACGCCGCGTGACCCTTAGGCTATCCCGGCTTGCGCGCTAGGAACGGGTAGCCGTACACCTCGAAGCGGCGGGCCTGCTTCTCGCCCGAGGCGCCGCCGAAGGTGTCGCACGGCGCGCCGATCTGCACGTCGACGAAGCCGACCTCCTCCAGCATCGCCCGCCAGCCTTCGCACGGAAGGCCGCCGGCGATTCAAGCGGTCCACAGGTCGATGTTGCGCACCGCCGACGCGGGGACGTCCTTGCCGTTGGCAATGTCGGCGAACTGCAGGCGCCCGCCGGGGCGCAGCACGCGGCGGATTTCCTGGAACACGCGCTTCTTGTCGGCGCATAGGTTGATGACGCCGTTGCTGATGACGACGTCGGCCCAGCCGTCCTCCACCGGCAGGTCCTCGAGCAGGCCCTCGCGGAACTGCACCTGGGCAAGCTCCATGAGCGCGGCGCTGGCCCGCGACTTCTCCAGCATCTCGGCGAGCATGTCGATGCCCACCACGCGGCCGGCCGCACCGACCTGGCGCGCGGCGATGAAGCAGTCGAAACCCGCGCCGGAGCCGGCATCGAGCACCTTCTCGCCCGGCTTGAGCGGGTGCAGCAGGAAGGGATTGGCCACCCCGGCGAACGATTCCACCGCAGCGTCGGGCATGGCATCGACCAGCGCCGTGTCGTACCCCAGGCGCTTCGCCAGCGGCCGGCCGGTATGGAAGTGGTGCCCGCCGTGCGGATTCGCGGCCACCTCCCGGTACTTGCTCTTCACCTCTTCCCGCAGCATGGCCGGGTCGACCGGCAGCTCGGCATTCATGGCTGATCCTTTCAAAAGCTCAGGGTTGCAGCGCCGTTCTTGATCTGCTCGTGCATCACGCTGGCGCCGGAAATGACTACGCCCTCGATGAGGTCCTGCTGCTCGTAGCCGCGCGCCTTGACGCAAGGCGTGCAGGCCCATATCGTGCCGCCGCGCTTCATGAAGTCCTGCACCAGCTCGCGCAGCGGCGACAGGGGCGCGACCTCCGTCAGGTCGATGGCGCGCTTTCGCACCAGGTCGACCGCGGCGCTGGTGAGGAAGACCGAGACTTTAAGCCCTGCGGTGAGGCCACCGCAGGCGATGGTGAATGCCACGGACGAGCGCTCATCGTCCGCTCCGTGCGTCATCAGCACTACGAGGCTGCGGCTGCTGGATTCGGCCATGGTGTTCCTCCTTTCGCTTGAACCGCCACGGAGAGGACGCGCGAGCGCCGGCATCGGTTCCAGTGGGCTTCAGATAATCCAGCCCGACCGCAACGGCAAGCAGGCCGAACCCGGCCAGCTCGAGCCCCAGCAAATAGCTCGCAAGCTGGGTGTAGGCGACGATCCCTGCGCCCGCGAGCGCCAGCGCGGCGGCGAGCCGGCTGCCGGCATAGCGCCAGGCACGCGCCACCACGGCGAGCGCGGCCAGTCCGGCGGCGAGCACGACGGCACCTGCCCACGCGGTCTCGTTGACCGCGAGCTGCAGCCCCGCGGCCGACAGCAGCGACAGCGCGGCGAGCGTGCCGTAGCAGGCGAGCACCGCGACGCCCAGGGAAGCGGCGCCGGCGAGGCGCCACTTTGCCAATGCCAGGCGCGAAGGCGCCCTCTCGCTGCGCCGCATGGCGATCTCGATGGCACGGGCCCCGAAACGCCGGGCGATGTCTCGCGTCTCGGCGCTCGAGGAGTGCGCGAAATAGTCGAAGTCGCGCATCAGCCTTACGTCGTCGAAGCCGGCATCGCGGAACAGGGCGAGATAATCCTCGTCCACCGTCGCACCGACCACGCATTCGGCCCACAGCTTGGGGTCGGTGGCGCAGTCGAGCGTCACCGGCCTGCGGATCACGATATCGGCGATCTGCACGCGCCCGCCCGGCCGCAGCACGCGGCGGATCTCGCCGATTGCCCGGGGCTTGTCGGGCACGAGGTTCAGCATGCCGTTGCTCGTCACCACGTCGACCGTCGCGTCGGCAAGCGGGATGGACTCCGCGTCGCCTTCGAGCACCTCGACGTTCGTGACGCCCAGCCGCGCGACGAGCGCGCGCAGCTTCGCGCTCATGGCGGGCGTCATGTCCAGCGCCAATACCCGGCCCTGCGGCCCGGCGAGCCGGGCCGCGAGCAGCGCATCGGTGCCCGAGCCGGCGCCGACGTCGAGCACCGTATCGCCCGGGCGGATGACGCCGGCGCGAAACGGGTAGCCCACGCCGGCAAAGGACTCCAGCGCCTCTCCCGGCAGCGCCTCGAGCACCTCCTGCGGATAACCGACCGCCAGGCAGGCATCGCGGCCCACGGGAAAGTGATAACCCCGGCGCGGCGCGGTTGCGACCGCGGTGTACATCTCCTTGACAGCGGCGATCACCTTTTCGCGCGAGAAGCCGAGGATGGCGACCATCAGAACTTGTCCAGGATGTCCTTGATGCGGCTGCGCAACCGCGCGGGCGCCGGCTTGTGCGCGGCGGCTTTGAGGTGCGCCTTGAGCTTGCGCTCGAAGCTCGCCCGGCCGAAGCAGCCGCGGCAGGCTTCGAGATGGCGGTCGATGAGCGCGGCGGTACGGGCATCGACCTCGCGGTCGAGATAGGCGAATAGCTGCCGCAACACCTCCTCGCATCGGATCTGCGGGTCGTGGATGTGCTTCATGGCAGCGCCTTTAGAAGGCCAGCCTCCTGCGCGTGCTGCCACAGCGCGCGCTGCAGCTGCGAGCGCGCCCGGCTCAGCCGCGAGCGAACTGTGCCGAGCGGGACACGCAGCGCTTCGGCCGCCTCGGGATAAGAGTGCCCTTGCACGTCGACCAGCAGCACCACGATCCGGTAGGCCTCGGGCAGCGCGTCGAGCGCGCGCTCCAGGTCTTCGCGCAGCAGGTTGGCCATCAGGCTTTCCTCCGGGTCGCTCCACCACAGCAGGAACGGCTGATGGAGCTTCTCGTAGAGCGAGAACGGCTCGTCCGCGCCTTCCTCGCAGGGCGCGACGGCCACCTCCGGGCAGGCCCGCCGCCGACGCCACTCGCTTACGAACGCGTTGCTCAAGATGCGCTGTATCCATCCCTGGAAGGCCTGCGGGTCGCGCAGCTCATCCAGCCTCGCCCATGCCTTGACGACCGTTTCGGCGACCAGATCCTCCGCTTGCTCGGGATTGCGCGTCAGCCGCAGGGCCGTACCGTAGAGCCGGTCGGTGATCTGCTCGACCTGTGCGGCGAACCACCGTCGGCGGTCTGGATCCATGGTCTTCCGGGTCAGGACGCGCGAAGCAGCCTTTCGGTTCCAGGCACGTGAAGCCGCCCGGGAGCATCCGCTAAGATAGTCAGCCCATGCACGCGGACTTGCAAGCGCTGCCGTCGGTCGATCGCCTGTTGCGGTGCGAGCAAAGCCAAGTCCTCATCGCGCGGCACGGCCGCCCGGCCCTGACGGACGCGATCCGCGCCGTGCTCGCAGGGTTGCGCGAGGCGCGCCGCACCGTGCCCGAAAGCGAGATCCTGGAACGCATCTCGGCTCGCCTCGAACGCGAAGCGCGACCTTCGCTGCGCCGCGTCTTCAACCTCACCGGCACGGTGCTGCACACCAACCTCGGCCGCGCGCAGCTGCCGGAGGAGGCGATCGAGGCGATGGCGGCGGCGGCACGCGAGCCGGTCAACCTGGAGTACGACCTGGAAGACGGCCGGCGCGGCGAGCGCGACGCGCATGTCGAAGCGCTGCTGTGCCGGCTGACCGGCGCCGAGGCCGCCACGGTGGTGAACAACAACGCGGCGGCAGTGCTGCTGGTGCTGAACACGCTCGCCTCGCGCAAGGAAGTCCCCGTGTCGCGCGGCGAGCTGATCGAGATCGGCGGCTCGTTCCGCCTGCCCGACATCATGGCGCGCTCGGGGTGCCGGCTGCGCGAAGTGGGCACCACCAACCGCACCCATCTTGCCGACTATGCCGGCGCCATCGGCTCGAAGACCGGCCTGGTCCTCAAGGTGCATACCAGCAACTACGCCATCGAGGGCTTCACCGCCGCCGTGGCCGAGAAGGAGCTCGGCGCCCTGTGTCGCGAGCGGGGCCTGCCGCTAGCGGTGGACCTGGGCAGCGGCACGCTCGTCGACCTGCGCCGCTACGGCCTGCCGCACGAGCCCACCGTGCAGGAGACGCTGGCGCAGGGCGCCGATATCGTCACCTTCAGCGGCGACAAGCTGATGGGCGGCCCGCAGGCGGGGTTGATCGTCGGGCGATCATCGCTGGTGAAAAGGATCAGGAGCAACCCCTTGAAACGAGCGCTGCGGCTGGACAAGGTGACCCTCGCCGCCCTCGCCGCGGCGCTGAAGCTGTATCTCGATCCGGATCGCCTCGGCGCGCGCCTGCCCACCCTTCGCCTGCTCGCGCGTCCGGTCGAGGACATCCGCAGCCTCGCTGCGAGGATTGCCAGGGCCATCCCCGGCGCCGAAGTGATCGAGTGCGAAAGCCAGATCGGCAGCGGCGCGTTGCCCACGCAGCGCCTGTCCAGCGCCGGGGTGGCAATCCGCCCGGGCGACGCGCGGCTGGCGGCGCGCTTTCGCAAGCTGCCGATCCCCGTGATCGGCCGGCTGCAGGAGGGCGCCTTTATCCTTGATCTGCGCTGCCTCGAAGACGAAGCGGGGTTTGTGAATCAGTTGAGTCAATTGTGATCGTCGCCACCGCCGGCCACGTCGATCACGGCAAGACCAGCCTCGTCAAAGCGCTCACCGGCATCGACGCCGACCGGCTGCCGGAGGAGAAAAAGCGCGGCATGACCATCGACCTGGGATTCGCCTACCGCGAGGGCATCGGCTTCGTCGACGTGCCCGGGCACGAGCGCTTCGTGCACAACATGCTCGCCGGCGTCGCGGGCATCGACCTCGCGCTCCTGGTGGTCGCTGCCGACGACGGGCCTATGCCGCAGACGCGCGAGCACCTCGCGATCCTGGAGTTGCTGGGCGTGCCGCGCACCGCGGTCGTGCTCACCAAGATCGACCGCGTGCCGCCGGAGCGCGCCAACGAAGTATCGAATGAAATATCGGAGTTGCTCCCCGGAGCACCCCTGTTCCCGGTCTCCTCGGTCACCGCTGACGGCGTTCCCGCATTGAAGGCGTTCCTGGAACAGGCCGCGGCCGAGGCCCCGCATCGGGCCCTCAAAGGCAACTTTCGCCTGAGCGTGGACCGCTGCTTCAGCATTGCCGGCGCGGGCCTGGTGGTCACCGGCACGGCGCTGAACGGTGAGATCGCGGTGGGCGCCGAGGTGCGCGCGCTGCTCGCCGGCACCGGCGCGCGCGTGCGGGCCATCCACGCGCAGAACGCACCCGCGCAGCACGGCCGCGCCGGCCAGCGCCTGGCGCTGAACCTGGCCGGCCTCGAGGGGAAGGCGCCGATCGC
>DATACE010000101.1:0-4294 GCA_036259215.1 Burkholderiales bacterium
AACCCGGCCAGCGTCCAGGATTACCTCGACCTTGGCCTGCACGGGTATGCGATGAGCCGCTATTCCGGCCTGTGGGTCGCTTTCAAGTGCGTCACGGACGTGGTCGAGTCCGGCGCGTCGGTTGATGTCGATCCAATGAGAATTCAAACCCGGTTGCCTTCGGAATTCGCCCTGCCCCCGGGCGGGCTGAACATCCGCTGGCCCGACGGCATTCTCGAGCAGGAATCGCGCATCCTCGACTACAAGGTGTACGCCGCGCTCGCCTACGCCCGCGCCAATTCGCTCGACCGCATCATCTACGATTCACCGAAGGCGCGGCTGGGCATCGTCACCACCGGCAAGTCCTTCGGCGACGTGATGCAGGCGCTCGCCGACCTGGGGATTACCGAGCAAGCGGCCAGAGACATCGGCCTGCGCGTGTACAAGGTGGCGATGTCCTGGCCGCTCGAGCCGCAGGGCGCGCGGCGCTTCGCCGAAGGGCTGGAAGAAATCCTGGTGGTGGAGGAAAAGCGCCAGCTCATCGAATACCAGATCAAGGAAGAGCTCTACAACTGGAAGGAAGGCGTGCGCGCCCCGCGCGTGGTCGGCAAGTTCGACGACAGCGGCGAGTGGAGCCGCAGCGGCGGCCAGCCCGCCGGCAGCTGGCTCCTGCCGGCGCACTACGAGCATTCGCCCGCGATGGTGGCGCGGGCGATTGCGCAGCGCCTTTCGAAGCTCAACATGACTTCTTCTTTGGGAACACAATTCGCCGAGAGGCTCGCGTTCCTCGACTTCAAGGAGAAGGTCCTCGCCAAGCCGCGCGTCACCGCCATTCGCCAGCCCTACTTTTGCTCCGGCTGCCCGCACAACACCTCGACGCGCGTGCCCGAAGGCAGCCGCGCCACCGCCGGCATCGGCTGCCATTTCATGGCCGTGTGGATGAACCGCAACACGGCGACCTTCACCCACATGGGCGCCGAAGGCGCGCCGTGGATCGGCCAGTCACCCTTCACCGACGAGAAGCACATCTTCGCCAACCTGGGCGACGGCACCTACTTCCATTCGGGCCTGCTCGCCATC
Organism: Burkholderiales bacterium; assembly: GCA_036259215.1. GTDB lineage: Bacteria > Pseudomonadota > Gammaproteobacteria > Burkholderiales > SG8-39 > SCGC-AG-212-J23. The sequence goes on from DATACE010000101.1 coordinate 1,060, forward strand.
CGCGCCGCGGTGGCGGCCAAGGTCAACATGACCTACAAGATCCTCTACAACGACGCGGTGGCGATGACCGGCGGGCAGCGCCACGACGGCCCGCTCGACCCGGCGATGATCTCGCGCCAGATCGCCGCCGAAGGCGTGAAGCCGATCGTGGTGGTGACCGACGAGCCGGAGAAGTACCCGCGCGGCACGAACTGGGCGCCCGGGGTCACGGTGCGCCACCGCGACGAGCTCGATGCCGTGCAAAGAGAGTTGCGTGAAATGCCGGGCGTGTCGGCGCTCATCTACGACCAGACCTGCGCCTCCGAGAAGCGCCGGCGCCGCAAGCGCAACGAGTTTCCCGATCCGGCCAAGCGCGTGGTCATCAACGAGATGGTGTGCGAGGGCTGCGGCGACTGCAGCGTGAAATCAAACTGCCTGTCGGTCGAGCCGCTCGAGACCGAGTTCGGCCGCAAGCGGCGCATCAACCAGTCCTCCTGCAACAAGGATTACTCGTGCGTGAAGGGCTTCTGTCCCAGCTTCGTCACCGTCGAAGGCGGGCAGCTCAAGAAGGGCCGGAAGGCGGCGAAGACCGCGGATGATTTTGATCCCCTCGCCGATCCCGAAGTGCCTCAACCTGGAAATTCCTACGGCATTCTCGTCACCGGCATCGGCGGCACCGGCGTCATCACCATCGGCCAGATTATCGGCATGGCGGCGCACCTGGAGGGCAAGGGCGTATCGGTGCTCGACATGTCGGGCCTGGCGCAGAAGTACGGCGCCGTGATGTCGCACGTGCAGGTGGCGGCGACGCCCGAGGCGATCCACGCCACGCGCCTGGACACGGGCGGCGCCGACCTCGTGCTGGGCTGCGACCTCGTGGTCACCGCGAGCACCGAGTCCATCGCCAAGATGGCGCAGGCGCGCACGCGCGCGGTGGTGAACGCCACCGTCACGCCGACGGCCGAGTTCGTGAAGAACCCGAATTGGCAGCTGCCGGGGTCCGATCTGCAGAAGGACATCCAAGACTCTTCGTTAACCTCCAACTTTGTAGCGGCGACGGAACTCGCCAGCGCGCTGATGGGCGACGCCATCGCCACCAACATGTTCATGCTGGGCTACGCGTACCAGAAAGGCTGGGTGCCGCTGTCGGGCGCCTCGCTCGAGCGCGCCATCGAGCTGAACGGCGTCGCCGTGGATTTCAACCGCAAGAGCTTCCTGTGGGGTCGGCGCGCCGCTGCCGACCTCGAGCGCGTGAAGCGCATCGCCACGCCGGCCGATGTCATTCCCATCGACCAGCACTTCTCGCGCAACTTGGACGAGCTGCTGGAGCGCCGCACAAGATTTCTGGCGGAATATCAGAATTCGAGGTACAGCCAGAGATATAAGAATCTTGTGGACCGCGTCAGGCGCGTCGAGCACGACCGCACCGGCTCCACCAAGCTCGCCGAAGCCGTGGCGCGCGCCTACCATCGCCTGCTCGCCTACAAGGACGAGTACGAGGTCGCGCGCCTGCACGCCAACGGCGATCTGCACAACAAGGTGGCGGGCATGTTCGAGGGCGACTACAAGATGGTGTTCCACCTCGCCCCGCCGCTGCTCGCGCGCACCGACCCGCTCACCGGCGAGCCGCGCAAGATGCAGTTCGGCCCGTGGATCCTGCCGCTGTTCAGATTTTTGAAAACCTTCCGCTTCCTGAGGGGCACGCCGCTCGACCCCTTCGGCTACACCGAAGAGCGCCGCATGGAGCGCGCGCTGATCGGGGAATACGAGCGCACCGTGGAAACCCTGATCCAGGGCCTCACGCCGCAAAACCATGCGCTCGCCGTGCAGATCGCCTCCGTGCCGGAGGAGATGCGCGGCTTCGGCTACATCAAGAAGCGCAACGTCGAGGCGGCGCGCAAGAAGCGCGACGAGCTCCTGGCGGCATTCCGCGCGGCCAAGGAGCCCGCCCGCGCCGCGGCGTGAGAATCGCCTATCTGGAGGACGATTCCGACCAGGCCGCGCTGGTGCGCCGCTGGCTGGAAGGCGCGGGCCACGTCTGCCACCACTTCGACCGCGGCCACGGCCTGCAGCGCTCGCTCGCCAGCGAGTCCTTCGACCTGTATCTGCTCGACTGGCACCTGCCCGACGTCGACGGGCTCCAGGTGCTGCAGGAGATCCGCGCGCGCGCCCCCGTGTCGCCGGTCATTTTCATCACGGCGCGCGACCGCGACGACGACATCGCGCGCGTGCTGGAGGCCGGCGCCGACGATTACATCGCCAAGCCCGTGCGCCAGGGCGAGCTCCTGGGGCGCATCGGCGCGGTGGCGCGGCGCACGGGCGGCGCCGCGGCGGCAGCGCAGGTGATCGAGCTCGCGCCGTTCCGGCTGCATCGCGGCGCGCGCACCGTGGAGCGCGAGGGCAGCCGCATCGCGCTCACCGACAAGGAATACGCGCTGGCCGAATTTCTGTTCCTCAACGCCGGGCGGCTGGTGTCGCGCCAGCATCTGCTCGAGGCGGTGTGGGGATTGCAGGCGAAAACCGCGACGCGCACCGTCGACACGCACATGAGCCGGCTGCGCAGCAAGCTCGGCCTCGCCGGAGACCACGGCTGGCGCCTCGCCTCGGTCCACCAGTTCGGCTACCGCCTGGAGCGCCGGCCGCCTGACAAGGTTTGACGCGAGTTAACCGCCTGTAACATCGCGCGGCTTCCTTCTTTCTAGAGTGGGCTCACCGCTTCCAGCACGGAAGCCCAACCAGGAAAAAGGGAGTCAGCATGAAACCGACCCACAAGCTCATCGCCGCGGCCTGCGCCTGCGCGGCGCTCATGATGAGCGGCGCATCCCAGGCGGCCGACAGCCATGTGATCACCGTGAACGCCACGGTCGCCGGCACCTGCAAGTTCAACAGCGCCGCCTCGACGGTCAACATGACCCTCGATCCGACCGCGGCGGGCGTCGTGACGCAGACCGGCTCGGTGCAGTACCGCTGCACCAACGGCACCACCCCGGCGTTCGCGCTGGAATCCGGCTCGACCGGCTCGACCACCGGCGGCAACCTGGTGAACGGCGCCGAAAGCATCCCTTACACCTTCAGCAGCGTGTCCGGCGGTAACGGCACGGGGATGGCGGCGGGCCAGGAAAAAACCCTGTCGGTGACGGTCTCGGTGAACCAGACCGCGGCGGCCAACGTCTCGGCGCTCACCTACTCGGACACCATCACCATCGACCTCACGCCGTAGCATGTCGAGGCGCCTGGTCCTCGCAGCCCTCGCGGG
>DATACE010000102.1:0-10160 GCA_036259215.1 Burkholderiales bacterium
CCGCCCCGCCTCGACTCGGTCTGCTGGATTTGCGCCTTCAGCGAATTGATCTGTGCCTTCGCGGCGGCGAGCTCGGCCTGCGCCACCTGCACCGCCTCCGCGGTGGTCGCCTGCTCGCGCATCATGTTGGCCTGACGCTGCGCCCTTTGCTCCGCAAGGCGCAAATTGGCTTGGCGTTCCGCAAGCTGCGCCTGCTGGTTCTTCAGCTGCGCCTGGGTAGCCTCCACTCGCGTCTGGTACACGGTGGAGTCGATTTCGGCTAGCAGCTGGCCGCGCTCGACCCGGTCGCCGATTTCCACGTGCAGCCGCTTCACCTGCCCGGAAACCTGCGTGCCCACGTCGACGTAGTCGCGCGGCTGCAGCGTGCCGGTGGCGCTGACGGTGTCTTCAAGATCACCCTTTTGCACCACCGCGGTGGCGGGCGCTGCGGTGCGCTCGGCGGCGGTTTTCGCCCAAGCGAACCAGGCCGCCCCGCCGGCCACCACCGCGGCGCCCAGGATCCCGATAAGCGCTTTCTTCATGGCTTGCAGTCTGGAGGGCGATAGCGTACCGAATGTGCATGCAATGTGAAAATGCGGTTGCACAAAGTTTCCACGATCGAGGCGTAGGCTTCGCTACGTGGATACGTTGCGCGTCAAGCTTTTTCTGGCCATTGCGGGAGGGACCGCGACCCTGTCGCTCATCGCCTATCTGGTGTTCAGCTGGAGCTTCGACCGCGGCTTCGTCGACTATGTCAACCGCGCCGACGAGGCGCGCCTGCAGCCGTTCATCGAGACCCTGGCGCAGGGCCATGCGCGCGAAGGCGGCTGGAAATGGGTGGCCGAGGACCGGCGCCGCTGGTTCGAGCTGATCCGCGAGACCGTCGGATTGCCACCGGTCACCATCGATCCCCGCCTCATGCTGTTCGATGCCGACGGCACGCAGCTCGTCGGCCGTCCCGAAAACTTCGCACGGGCGGTGATGAAGCCGATCGAATGGCAGGCGCAGCCGGTGGGCTACCTTGGCTACGTGCCACGGCCCGAGGCCCTCGAGTCCATCGAGCGCTTGTACCTGCGGCGCCAGCATTACGCTTTCGCCGCCATCGGCCTTGGCATGCTGGCCGCCGCCTTGCTGCTCGGCGCGGGGCTGTCCGGCTGGCTGTCGAGAAGGATCCGCAATCTCGCCGGCGCGACCGAAAGCCTGATCCAGGGCAACTACGACGTGCGCCTGCGCCCGGAGGGCCACGACGAGCTGGCGCGTCTGGCGCGCGACTTCAACACCCTCGCCGAGACGCTCGCCGCCGCGCGCCAGGCGCGCCGCAAATGGATCGCCGACATCGCCCACGAGCTGCGCACGCCGCTTTCCATCGTGCGGGGGGAGATCGAGGCGCTGCAGGACGGCGTGCGCCCGCTCGACCGGGAGGCGGTGAACTCGCTTGCGGGAGAGGCTGCGCGGCTGGCGCGCTTGATCGACGACCTGCATACCTTGTCCCTGTCCGACCTCGGCGCGCTCAGCTACCACAAGGAGCCGGTGGACCTCGCGGAGATCGTGCACGACGTGGTCGAGGCCCAGCGCGGCGCGCTGCAGGAGAAAGGCCTCGCAATCCGGCTGGACCTGCAGCGCCTCGTCGTCTCGGGCGATGCCGATCGTCTGGCGCAGGTTTTCAGCAACCTGCTGCAGAACAGCCTGCGCTATACCGACGCGCCCGGGGAAGTCAGAATCGGGTCAAGCGGCAACCTGCTCGTTTGGGAAGACAGCGCCCCCGGCGTGCCGCAAGAAGACCTGCCGCGGCTCACCGAGCACTTGTTCCGGGTCGAAGGCTCGCGCAGCCGCGCCAGCGGCGGCTCGGGGCTGGGCCTGGCAATCGCCCATGCCATCGTGCAGGCGCACGGCGGTACCCTTACGACCGGCGCCAGCACGCTGGGCGGGCTGCGCATCGAGTTGAGATTTCCCGCATGGCCGAACGCATCCTGATCGTCGAAGACGAGGCGAAGCTCGCCAGCCTGCTGCGCGACTACCTGGTGCAGGAGGGATTCGAGGTTTCGGTGCTGCATCGCGGGGACGAGGCCGAGCCCTACGTGCGCGAGCACCCGGTGGATCTGGTGCTCCTGGACCTCATGCTTCCCGGCAAGAACGGGCTGGAGGTGTGCAAGGCGTTGCGGGCGCGCGATCCGGACCTCTCGATCATCATGGTGACCGCGCGCGTCGATGAGATCGACCGCCTGCTCGGCCTCGAGCTCGGCGCCGACGACTACATCTGCAAGCCGTTCAGCCCGCGCGAGGTGGTGGCGCGGGCCAAGGCGGTGCTGCGGCGGGCCAGGCGCGGCGTCGCCCCGCAAGATGGCGCCCTTGTGCTGGACGATGCCGGTTTCCGGGCCACTCTGGCCGGCAAGGACCTCGCGCTGACCGCCGTCGAATACCAGCTGCTGAAGGTGCTTGCCGCGCACCCCGGTCGGATCTACACGCGCGACCAGCTCATGGACGCGATGTACCGCGACGAGCGCGTGGTCTCGGACCGCACCGTCGACAGCCACATCAAGAAGATCCGCAAGAAGATCGCCGCCGCAGTGCCCGATCGGGAGGTGATCCACTCCCTTTACGGCGTCGGCTACAAGTACGAGCAATAAACGTCAGCCAAGCTCGCGGCGGACCAGCATTGCGCCATCCACCAGCGCTTTCAGCTTCGAGAATGCGACCTCGCGGGGAAGGTACTTCATGCCGCAGTCGGGCGCGACGACCAGGCGCTCCGCGGGCACGGCCTTCAGGCCGGCCCGGATCCGCTCGGCGACCTTTTGCGGGGTTTCCACTTCTTCGCTGCCCAAATCGATCACCCCGAGCATGATGCTTTTCTTCTTCAGTTCCCTCAGAACGGACAGGTCGAGCTTGGGCTGCGCGGCTTCGATGGAGATCTGCGAGGCAGTGGTATCGGCCAGCTGCGGCAGAAAGGAATAGCCGCTGGGCTTTTCCTTCACCGCGGCGGCATAGCCGAAGCACAGGTGCACCACGGTGGTGCCCTCGATGCCCTGCAAGGCGCGGTTGATGGCCTTGACGCCGTAGCGCGCGGCGCGCTCGGCGCGCGCCTGCAGCCACGGCTCGTCGAGCTGCACGACATCCGCGCCGGCCGCCTTCAGGTCGCGCAGTTCCTCGTTCACGGCTTCGGCGAACGCCATCGCCAGCGCCTCCTCGTCGCCGTAGTAGTCGTCCTGCGCCTGCTGCGCCATGGTGAACGGGCCGGGCAGGGTGATCTTGATCCGGCGGGAGGTGTTGCTGCGAAGAAACTGCACGTCGCGCACCTCTACGGGAAAGCGCCGCCTTATCGGACCGCAGATGCGCGGCACCACCGAGCGCGCCCCGCTGCGGTTGATGGTGGTCCCGGGGTTGTCGATGTCGACGCCTTCCAGAGCAGTGGCGAAGCGGTTGGAATAGCTTTCGCGCCGCATCTCGCCGTCGGTGATGATGTCGATGCCGGCGCGCTCCATGTCGCGGATCGCGACCAGCGTGGCGTCGTCCTGCGCCTGCTCTAGGTATGCCGGCTCGACGCGCCAAAGCTCCGGCTGCCGCACACGCGGAACCTTGGAGCCGAGCTTCGCGCGGTCGACGAGCCAGTGGGGCTGCGGGTAGCTGCCTACGACAGTGGTTTCTAGGATCATCGGGTTCCGCGTCTCAATTTGCCAACAGGCGGGACTTTTTCCGCGCCCTTCTGAAGGCATAGTTCACCAAACGCCGCAGTTTGTCGAGCGCTCCGCGAATTTCTGCACTAACTTGTACGCGGAAAGGGGATTCGAAAAATGAGCTCTCAAGCTTGGATGGTCTGGCCTGACAACTTTGCGGTGTCTGTGCTGGTGCTGGCGGTAGTCGCCATGGCATTTCTGTATGCCGCGCGCGCCCCGATGCATTCACTGATCCGCTCGCTGGGCGCCGCGCTGAGCGGGCCGCTGCGCATGGCCGCGCGCTGGCTCGGTGCCGCTGCCGCGGAGATCCACCAGCGCAACAAGGCGGTGCTGCTGGCGCAGGGCCGCCAGGAAGTGGGACACCGCATCGAGCGGGAATTCGAGCGCCTGGGCGCGCTCGTGACGCGCGACTTGCAGGGCTACCCGGCGCTGCAGAGAAAGCTTCTCGACGAGATCACCCGCATCGAAGAGGACTACAAGAAGTGCGGCGAGGTGCCGCCGACGCCGCCAGACTGGACCGACGCGGTAACCTCGATGGCCAAGATCAAGTCGGCCGGCAGCGAGGTGGTGCTGCGGGTGCTGGAAGAGATCAACCGCTCGGTCAACGCCATCCACGACAAGGCCATCGCCGAGTACCGCAAGGCCTACGAGGAGCGTCACAAGATCCTCGAGGGCTTCATGCCCTTCTGGCGCTCGGTAGACAAGAACCTGGCGCAGGTGGAAAAAACCGTCGCCGAGCTCAAGAGCAGCGTCAAGGGCGTAGACGCCCACATGGCGAAGTACGAGCAGATCAATGCCGGCACCGACAAGGCGCAGCACGCGCTCACGGTATCGGCGTTCACGCAGTTCGCCATCTCGGCGCTGGTGATGCTGGTGGCGGCGGGCGGCGCATTCATCAACTTCAAGCTGATCGCGCTGCCGATGTCCGAAATGGTCGGCGCCGGGGACTACATCACGAGCACCCTGCGCACCTCCGAGGTGGCGGCGCTGGTGATCATCTTCGTCGAGGCGTCGATGGGCCTGTTCCTGCTGGAGGCGATGCGCATCACGCATCTCTTCCCGCGCATCGCCAACCTGAACGACCGGGTGCGCCAGCGCATGCTTTGGATCGCGCTCGGGCTGCTCGTGACCCTGGCCGGCGTGGAGGCAGCGCTCGCCCTGATGCGCGACCTGCTGATCGCCGACAAGCAGGCGCTGCTGCAGTCCCTCGCGACCGTGCAGGCGCAGACCGCCACCGACGGCTGGGTCGGCAGCATTCCGACCGCCGGGCAGATGCTGCTCGGCTTCATCCTGCCTTTCGCGCTCGCCTTCATCGCCATCCCGCTGGAATCGCTGATCCATTCCGGACGCACCGTGGGCGGCGTGCTGCTGATGGCAATGGTGCGCGTGCTCGCCTTCGTGATGCGCGTCGTCGGCAACGTGGCGCGCAACCTGAGCCGCCTGCTCGTGCGCCTGTACGACGTCGCCATCGTGGTGCCGTTGCTGGTGGAGCGCATGGTAAAGGGCCGCCTGGTCGGCCAGCAGGGCCGCACGCGGCGGCGCATGGCCGATGTGGACGTCGACATCGAACGCACCCACGCCTAGGAGCCAGCCATGAACAAGCGAAAATTCCTCGCCGCGCTTCCCGCCCTCGTGCTCGCAGGAACCGGCTGCGGCGATGCCCGCAACCACGCCCACGCGGTGTACATGCTGGTGGACACCTCCGGCACCTACGCGCAGGAAGCCAACAAGGCGCAGCTCATCATCAACTACCTGCTCGGCACGCTGCAGCCGGGCGATTCGCTCGCCGTGGCGCGCGTGAAGAGCCGCAGCTTCAGCGAGAAGGACATCATCGCCAAGGCGACGTTCGACGTGCGTCCCTCCCAGGCCAACGCGCAGAAGCGCGCCTTCCGCGACACGGTAGACGCGGCGTTCCGCCGCGTGCCGGGCAGCGGCTACACCGACATCACGGGCGGGCTGCTGCAGGGTGCGGAGTACCTGAACGAGACCGGCGCCGGCACGCGCACCATCATCGTGTTCTCCGACATGCAGGAGGAGCTCGACAAGGTTACCCAGCGCGATTTTCCCATCAGCCTCAAGAATATCCGCGTGGTCGCGGTCAACGTGGTGAAGCTGGGGACCGACAACGTCGATCCCCGCCGATACCTCGGCCGCCTCGAGGCCTGGGAGAAGCGCGTGGTGGCGGCGGGCGCTTCCGAGTGGCGCGTGATCAACGACCTCCAGCGCCTGGACCGCATCCTGGCGAAGGGCTGAAACAACAACAAGGGAGGGGATCGGGGTCGGAGCGCAGGCTCCGGCCCCGATCTATTTGCGGTACTTCTGAATGGCGCCTTTGGCGAGCGCCATGCCGTGGCCCGGCCGCTCGGGGATGGTGAAGTGCCCGTCCTTGCAGTGCGGCATCTCTTCGAACAGGTCCGGCGGCGTCCAGTCGATGAACTCCACGAGGAAGCCGTTGGACAGCGCGCCGCATATCTGCAGCGACAGCTCGTGCACCACGTGCGGCGAGACCTGCAACCCGTGGGTGGCGGCCAGGTGGCCGATTTTCAGGGTTTCGCTATAGCCGTTGGCGCGGCACACATCGGGCATGAGATAGCGCGCCGCCTTGCGCTCGATGAGCTCGCGGAACTCATAGCGGGTGTAGTTGTTCTCCCCGGTCGCGACGGGGATGCGGATGTGCTGCGCCACTTCCGAGCACAGCCGCAGGTCCTCCGCCAGCACCGGCTCCTCGTACCACACCAGATCGAACTCCTCGAGGAGCGCCGCCTGCCGCACGTTGGTTTCGAAATCGTATTTCTGGTTGGCGTCAACCATCATGCGCACCCCCGGGCCCAGTGCTTTCGCCACGGCGGCGACGCGCGCGCGGTTGGTCTTCGGGTCGGGGTGGTGGATCTTCATCTTGTAATAGCGGCAGCCCAGGGCGGCGTAGCGCTCGGCCTCCTCGATGAGGTCCTTCTCCGTGTACTTGCCCCAGCCGCCGCTGCCGTACGCGGGGATGCGCTCGGCGTAGCCTCCCCAGAGCCGGTAGAGCGGCATGCCGGCGGCTTTCGCCGCGAGGTCCCACAACCCGATGTCGAGCGCCGATAGCGCCATGCCGGCAATGCCCACGCGCCGCACGCCGCGGTCGCCGCGGTACATCTTCTCCCAGAGCGCCTCGACCTGCCGCGGGTCCTCGCCGAGCAGCAGGGGCTTTAGCCGCGCGTCGAGATAGGCGAGCACGGCTTCGGCGCCGCCGCCGCCGAACACCAGGCTGTAGCCCAGGCCCTGCAGGCCGGCGTCGGTCTGGATTTCGGCGACCACTAGCTTGTGAACCGGGAACTCCAGCGCGATCGGCCGGGGCGTAGGGACGGTTAGCAGCGACGACTGGATGGCGGTGATTTTCATGATGGAATGGATTTTGCAACAATATCGGCATGCCCAGCAGGACCGTCGTCGGGTACTTCCCCGATCTTGAAGCGGCCGAGGACGCCTGCACCGACCTTATCGAGGCCGGCGTCGCCCGCCACCGCATCGCGCTGCGGCGCCTGGACCTCGAAGACGCCATGGCAGTGTCCGATCCGCGCGAAGTCGCCAATTGCGAGCTCAGCGTGGTAAGCGAGCCGCGCGACTGGGAGCGTGTATCGGAGCTGATGGCGCGCAACGGCGCGCGCCGCACCCTGCTGCGCAGGTAGCCGGCATGCGCAGAATGCAGTGGGTCGCCACCGGCCTGCTGGTCCTTGCCGCCCTGGTTTACGCCGCGGCAGCCTGGTTTGAGCCGCGCCATCCCTGGCTGTTCTATGTCAGCGCGACCGCCGAGGCGGCCATGATCGGCGCGATTGCCGACTGGTTTGCGGTCACGGCGCTGTTCCGCCATCCGCTGAACCTGAGGTTCATCCCGCATACGGCGGTCATCCCGCGCAACAAGGCGCGCATTGCCTCCGGACTGTCGGCCTTCCTCCAGCAGAACTTCCTTTCTTCCGAGGCCGTGGTGGCACGCATCGCCGCATTCCATCCCGCGCGCACCTTATGCGGCTGGCTGATGCAGCCGGCCAGCGCCGGCATGCTCGCCGGTTACCTGGCGCGCCTGCTCGCCTACGCCGCGGGCGCGGTCGACGATGCGCGGGTGCGCGGCTTTCTGCTGCGCACCGTGGCGCAGGCCGCGCGCCGCGCCGACATCGCCTCGGCGCTTGCGCAGCTGCTGGACGTGTTGACCGAGAACCGGCGACACCACGCGCTGCTCGACGAGGCGCTCGCCTCGCTCGATGACCTACTTGCCCGCGAGGATACGCGGCGCTTCATCGCGCGCGAGGTGGCGGGCAGCGCGCCGCTGCTCAAGTATCTCAGCGATCTGTTCCATCTGAAGCTCGACGAGAGGGCGGCGTTGCGCATAGTCGACGTGGCGCTGCGCAAGCTGACCGAGGTGCGCCAGGACCGCGACCACGAGCTGCGCGCGCGCTTCGATGCTTTTGTCCTGCGGTTCGTGGAAAAGCTGAAAAGCGACGGCGCGATGCGCGAGCGCGTGCACCGGCTGCGCGACGAGGTGCTCGACAGTCCCGCGCTCGCCGGCTACGTCGGCGGCCTTTGGGACGAGCTGCGCGCCTGGCTGCGCGACGAGCAGGCGCTCATGGAAGCGAAAGGCGCCGCGTGGCTGAGCCAGTTCGGCGAGCTGCTGCAGGCCGATGCGGCCATCCAGCAATGGCTTGACGAGCAGATCCTCGCGGCCATTCCCCCGCTGGTGGAAGAGCACCGCGCGGGCATCGGCCGCTTCGTCGAGGACCAGATCAATGCCTGGCAGGAAACGCGGCTGGTGGAGGAGCTGGAGCGCCACGTCGGCGCCGACTTGCAGTACATACGCATCAACGGCACGGTGGTCGGCGGCCTGGTCGGTTTGGCGATTGCGGTCGCCACGCGGCTGGTTGTTTGACGTCGGCACATCCCGACATGGCGTTTTCCACGACTACCGATCCCTCGGGTTGGCGACTTCGCGCCGTCCGGCTAACCGGTATAAAGAAGGCCAACCCTTGGAGAGCCATGAAGCACTGCGAGATTTTTCACCTCCCCCATAAGAAGTCGTTCCGCTGGAAATGGCGCCACGTGGCGGCCGACGGCAAGGTCCGCGAGTCGCAGGAGAGCTACGAGCTGTATTACGAGTGCGTGTGCGCCGCCCGCAAGAACGGCTATGAGCCGCGCCTTGGGGCGGTCGAGGCGGCCTAGACTTTCAGGAAAAGGGTGACCAGCGGGTCCGGCCCGCGCTGCGCGCTCCGGTGCCCGTGAACTTTCGGGTCGAATCTCGCGCCTTCGGGGAGTACGTCGGCCGAGAAAAAGTGCTCCCCGGGCGCGAAGCGCCGCGAGCTGCCGTCCTGCAGGCCAATCTCCATTTCCCCGCGCAGGATGAATACCCACTGGGCCGCCGGGGTGCAGTGAAAAGTGCTGGCGAATCCGACCGGACTATGCCGCAGCTGGAATCCGGTCGCCGGCAGGATGGCGGATAGCCGCGCCTGCGGCGTACCTTCGCGCAGCCCGAGAGCCTGCTCCTTGAATCTCGCCCGACCATCGCCGTCCGTATATAGCACGACCTGGGTGAAGCTCGCCTCGCGGTCCATTCCTTGCTCCGTTCGGTTGCGTTTCCAACCATGGAGGTGATCATGAAAGTAACAGCATTGGTAGCAGCAGTTTCGATGGCGCTCGCAGGGGCGCTGGCAGGTTGCGGTCAGGAAGGCTCCGGCGGCGCCTCGGGCGGATCGTCGGCTACCGGCTCGAGCTCGTCGGGCTCCAGCGGCAGCATGGGCCGTACCCCCGGCGGTGCGAGCGGTGCGCAGGACTCCTCGTCCAAGCGCTCCACCACCCCCGGCAGCAAGTAAGAAGTTCTACGGGTCCGGGCATTGCGTCCCTTGTATCAGTGACTTACGTCCGGGCCCGTTCTTTGCTGCTTTCTTTCGTATACCCAACCATGGAGGATTCATGAAGCTTTCTCTTATTGCAGCATCCGTAGCCCTGGCCTTCGGCCTGGCGGCGTGCGGTCAGGACAGCGGTACCGGCAAGACGACCGGCAGCAGCGGCAGCACGAGCGGCAGCACGAGCGGCGGCGCGTCGTCCACCCCGCCGAGCTCGGGTTCGGGCTCGTCTTCGGCGACCTCGCCTTCGGGCGGCAGCTCGTCCAGCTCGCCCAGCGCGACCGATCCCTCGAAGTCGAGCTCCGGCTCGGCCTCCGGCGGCGCCAGCTCCAGCTCCAGCCCGTCCGGCGCGTCGGGCAGCAGCGGCAGCTCGCCGAGCAGCAGCTCGCCCAGCAGCTCCCCGAGCAGCAGCTCGTCCGGCGCCAGCAGCTCGCCGAGCGGCGCTTCGTCGTCCGGCGCCACGCAGGAGCCGGAGAAGAAGTCGCAGTAAGCGTTGTTTGCAACAGAAAGCGGGGCCAATTGGCCCCGCTTTTTTTATGACACCACGACGCTCATCGATCCGATGCGCTCGATGGCCGCCACCATAGTATCGCCCGGCTTGACCGGGCCGACGCCTTGCGGCGTTCCGGTGAGCAGCACG
>DATACE010000103.1:0-1536 GCA_036259215.1 Burkholderiales bacterium
ACCGTGATCGCGCCGCAGCCCGTCGCGCTGGAAGGGCACGGGGTGCGGCTAGAGCCCCTGAGCGCAGAGCACCACGACGGCCTCAAGGCGGCGGCCGCCGACGGCAGGCTCTGGGAGCTGTGGTTCACTTCCGTGCCCGAGCCGGAGCAGACCGCGGCGTACATTGCCACCGCATTGAAAGGGCAGAGCGAGGGCCACATGCTGCCCTGGGCGGTGCGCGAGCTGAAAAGCGGCGCCATCGTCGGCAGCACGCGCTACCACGACATCGTCGCCGCGGCCGACCGGGTCGAGATCGGCTGGACCTGGTACGCGAAGCGCGTGCAGCGAAGCCACGTCAATACGGCGTGCAAGCTGCTGCTTTTCGGCCATGCCTTCGAAACCCTCGGCTGCAAGGTGGTGGGGCTGCGCACCGACAACTTCAACTTCGCCTCGCAGCGCGCCATAGAAGCGCTGGGCGCGAAGAAGGACGGCGTGATCCGCCACCACTGGCCGCGGCGCGACGGCACGGTGCGCGACAGCGTGCTCTACAGCGTGCTCGCGGCGGAATGGCCCGACGTGAAGCGCCACCTGGAAACGCGGCTGAAGAACCATGAAGCCCATTAACGTCGGGCTGCTCGGCATCGGCACCGTCGGCGGCGGCACCTGGGAGGTGCTGAACCGCAATGCCGACGAGATCCGGCGCCGCGCCGGGCGCGCGATCCGCATCACGCATGTCGCGGACAAGGATGTGAAGAAGGCCAGGTCCGTGGTGAAGGGCAGGGCGCAGGTGGTTTCCGATGCGTTCGGGCTGGTGCGCGGCAACGAGGTCGAGATCGTGGTCGAGCTCATCGGCGGCTACGGCGTGGCGAGGGAGCTGGTGCTCGAGGCGATCGCGCACGGCAAGCACGTGGTGACGGCGAACAAGGCGCTGCTCGCCACGCACGGCAATCAGATCTTCGCCGCCGCGCAGAAGGCGGGCGTGATGGTGGCCTTCGAGGCGGCGGTGGCCGGCGGCATCCCGATCATCAAGGCGCTGCGCGAGGGCCTGACCGCCAACCGCATCGAATGGATCGCCGGCATCATCAACGGCACCTCGAACTTCATCCTGTCCGAGATGCGCGACAAGGGGCTCGCCTTCGCCGACGCGCTGAAGGAGGCGCAGGCGCGCGGCTACGCCGAGGCCGACCCGACCTTCGACATCGAGGGGGTGGACGCGGCGCACAAGCTCACCATCCTGTCGGCGCTCGCCTTCGGCATCCCGATGCAGTTCAAGAAATGCTTCAGGGAGGGTATCCAGAAGCTCACCCGGGCGGACATAGCGTATGCCGAGGAGCTCGGCTACCGCATCAAGCTGCTCGGCATCACGAAGAAGGCCGGGAAGGGCATCGAGCTCAGGGTACACCCCACCCTGGTGCCCGCGCGGCGGCTCATCGCCAACGTCGAAGGCGTCATGAACGGCATCCTGGTGAAGGGCGACGCGGTGGGTCCGACCCTGTACTACGGTGCCGGCGCGGGCAGCCAGCCCACGGCGAGCGCGGTGGTGGCCGACCTGGTGGA
>DATACE010000104.1:0-20853 GCA_036259215.1 Burkholderiales bacterium
CGTAGATCCCATCGCGGCCGCGGGGGAGGAGTTTCTAGGCCGGCATGCCGAAGTCGTGCGCGCGCCCGACAGCGACCCGGCCACCATCCGCCAGCTGGCCGCCGGCGTCGACGGCATCATCACGCGCAGCAAGCTGCCGGACGACGTGTTCGACGCCGCGCCGAGGGTTCGCGGCGTCGCCATCCATGGCACCGGCATCGATCTCGTGCCGCTGGACTCGGCCACCGCGCGCGGCGTGATGGTGTCCAACATCCCGGGCGGCAACGCGCAATCCGTGGCCGAGTACTGCGTCATGGCGATGCTGATGCTCGCTCGCAACGTGCCGGCGATCCTGTCCACCCTGAAAAAGCAGACCTGGGACGGCGCCCGCGCGCTGGGGGCGCATGCGCACGAGATCGCGGACATGACGGTGGGCCTGGTGGGTGTCGGCGCGATCGGCACGCGGGTGGCGCGCATTGCGCGCAACGGCTTGGGCATGCGGGTGCTGGGCACGCAGCGGCGCCTGGACCGGCTGCCGGCCGAGGCCGAGCCCTCCTCGCTCGACGAGCTGCTGCCGGCGAGCGACTTCGTGGTGGTTACCTGTCCGCTTACGCCGCAGACGCGCCATCTTCTGAACGAAAAGACCGTGTCATTGATGAAGCGGGCGGCATGGCTCATCAACGTCGGCCGCGGGCCGGTGGTGCACGAGGCGGCGCTCATCGCGGCGCTGGCGGAAAGGCGCATCGCGGGCGCCATGCTCGACGTGTACGAGAACTATCGCCTCGAGCCGGGAAACCCGCTGTTCGACCTGGACAACGTGATCCTGACCCCGCACCTGGCGGGCATGACGCGCGAGTCGCGTGCGCGCATGAGCGTCGCCGCGGCCGAAGAAGTGGTGCGCATGCTTGCGGGCGAGGCGCCCAGGAACTTCGTCAATCCTCAGGCGGTCGGCATTGCGCATCACTGAGGTCAAGGCGTTCCCGACGTCATTCCCGATCCCTGCGGCGAACCGCGTGGCGCTGGGTATCGGCACCGCCGTGAAGCGCGACGCCGTGCTGGTGAAGGTGGTCACCGACGAGGGCCTCGTGGGCTGGGGCGAGGCGCATCACGGCCGCGCACATACCGCGGTGGCGAAGCTGATCGACACGACGCTGCGCCAGCTCGTGCTCGGCATGGATGCGCACGAGACGGCCGCCGTCTGGGAGCGCATGTACCGCTACCAGCTCGCGAGCCACGGCATGGGCGCCGGCGCCTGCCTTGCCATGAGCGGCATCGACATGGCGCTTTGGGATATCCGCGGCAAGGCGCTCGGCTTGCCGCTCTACAAGCTGCTCGGCGGCACGCGCAGGCCCGTTGCGGCCTACGCGGGCGGGGTTTCGCTGGGATACCAGCCCGCGTCCTCGCTGGTCGAGGAAGCCGGCAAGGCCCTGTCCCAGGGCTACAAGGCGCTTAAGCTGCGCGTCGGCGATTCGGTGCCCAGGGACCTGGAGCGCCTGCGCGCCGTGCGCGAGGCTTTTGGCGAGGCCGAGATATTGACGGACGCGAACATCGGCTACCGCCTCGAGCAGGTGCGGCGCGTGATGCCCGCCATGGACGAGCTGGGCGTCGGCTGGCTGGAGGAGCCGTTCCCGGCGCAGGACTATCGCAGCTATCGTGAAGCGAAATCCTGCGGCCGCACGCCGCTGGCCGCCGGGGAGAACCATTACACTCGCTTCGAGTTCAACCGCGTCATCGAGGACGGCGCCATCACCATCCTGCAGCCCGACCTGTCCAAGACCGGCGGCATCACCGAGGCGCTGCGCATTGCGGCGCTCGCCTCGGCCTGGAAGCTGCCGGTGCATCCGCACAGCTCGATGACCGGCGTGAACCACGCCGCCACCATCCACTTCCTCGCCGCCATCGACAACGGCGGCTACTTCGAGGGCGACGTGTCGCGCGCCAACCGGTTTCGCGACGAGCTGGTGGAGAACCCGGGCGGCATCGACCGCGACGGCAATGTGTGGCCGCTGGAGCGGCCCGGCATCGGCGTCGAAGTCAGCGAGCAATTTTTGCTCAGCCATCCTCCCATCGAAGGGCCAAGCTACGTATGACCAAGCCCATCCGATCCGATCTCGCCTGGTCCACCGCGGACCGCATCACGGTGCGCGGCAAGGACCTGCCGGGCGAGATCCTCGGCCACCTCAACCTGGGCGACATGGCGTTCCTCGAGCTGACCGGGCGCGTCCCGGAGGCGAAGGAATCCAAGCTGTTCAACGCCATGGTGGTCACGCTGGTCGAGCACGGCATCACGCCCAGCGCGCTTGCGGCGCGCCTGACCTACCTCGGCGCGCCCGAAGCCCTGCAGGGCGCGGTGGCCGCCGGACTGCTCGGCCTGGGCAGCGTGTTCGTCGGCTCGATGGAGGGCGCCGCCCGACTGCTGCACGAAGCCGTCCAGAAGGGGAAAGACGCCAAGGCGGTCCTCGCGGAGAACAAGCGCATTCCGGGCCTCGGGCACCCGATCCACAAGCCGACCGACCCTCGCACCACTCGCCTGTTCGAGATCGCGCGTGAGACCGGCCACTACGGCAGATATTGCCGCCTGATGGAAGAGATCGCGAAGGAAAGAGGCATCACGCTGAACGCCACCGGGGCGATCGGCGCCCTCGCCTGCGAGCTGGGCCTCGACTGGAAGGTGGTCAAGGGGCTGGGGGTGATGGCGCGCGCGGTGGGCCTGGTGGGCCACATCCTCGAGGAGACGCGCTCGCCCATGGCCGAGGAGGTCTGGCACCGCATCGAGGAAGAGTCGACCCGGCACATCAAGAAATGAACCTCGCCCGCGACAACCATCCCGAGCTGCGCGACGCGGTGCGCGCGCTGTGCGCGAAGTTCGACTCGGCCTACTGGCAGCAGGTCGACGAGAAGCGCGCCTATCCCGAGACCTTCGTCGATGCCCTCACGCGGGCCGGCTGGATGTCGGCCCTGATTCCCGAGGAGTACGGCGGCTCGGGCCTGTCGCTCACCGAGGCGAGCGTCATCATGGAGGAAGTCACGCGCTCGGGCGGCAACGCCGGCTGCTGCCACGGCCAGATGTACAACATGAACACGCTGCTGCGCCACGGCTCGCCGGCGCAGAAGCAGAAGTTCCTGCCGAAGATCGCCGCCGGCGAGCTGCGCCTGCAGGCCATGGGGGTGACCGAGCCCACCGCCGGGACCGACACCACCAAGATCAAGACCGTGGCCGTGAGGAAAGGCGACCGCTACGTGGTGAACGGCCAGAAAGTGTGGACCTCTCGCCTGCAGCACTCCGAGCTCATGATCCTGCTCGCGCGCACCACGCCGCTCGACCAGGTGGCGAAGAAGTCGGAAGGCATGTCGGTGTTCCTGGTGGAGACGCGCAGCAAGGGCCTCGAGGTGAAGCCGATCCGCAACATGGTGAACCACGAGACCAACCAGGTGTTCATCGACAACCTGGAGGTGCCGGCGGACAACCTCATCGGCGAGGAAGGCAAGGGCTTTCGCTATATCCTCGACGGGCTCAATGCCGAGCGCATCCTGATCGCCGCCGAGTGCATCGGCGACGGCTACTGGTTCACCGAGCGCGCGACGACCTATTCGCGCGAGCGCATCGTCTTCGACCGGCCCATCGGCCAGAACCAGGGCATCCAGTTTCCCATCGCCGAGGCCTACATGCAGATCGAAGCGGCCTACCTGATGCGCTACAAGGCGGCGGCGCTGTTCGACGCCAAGGCAGCCTGCGGCGCCGAGGCCAACATGGCCAAGCACCTGTGCGCCAAGGCCTCGTGGGAGGCCGCGAACGTCTGCCTGCAGACCCACGGCGGGTTCGGTTTCGCCGCCGAATACGACGTGGAGCGCAAGTTCCGTGAGAATCGCCTGTATCTGGTCGCGCCGATCTCGACCAACCTGATCCTCTCCTACGTCGCCGAGCACGTCCTGGGCCTGCCGCGCTCGTACTGAGCCGTGTACCAGGACCACAGCGCCCTCCAGGCCGCCGGCCAGCTGCTCCTGGCGCTCGCCTTCCTGGCGAGCGGCGTGCGCAACGCCTTCTGGACATTCGCGCAGCACGAGCAGCGCATGGCGGCGCTCGGCGTGCCGTTGCCGAGGTGGGTTTTGGTGGGCGGATTCGCGCTGCTGTTTCCCGGCGCGCTGCTGCTGCTGTTCGACTACCGAAGGCAAATTGCGGCATCGCTGCTCATCGCCTTCACCCTGCTCGCCAGCCTGATCTTCCACCGCTGGTGGCTGGTCGCCGATCCGCTGCTGCGCCACCTGCACATCGGCAACCTGATGGTGAACGCCGGCGTGGCCGGCGGGCTGCTGCTGGTGGCGGCTATTTGAATACCAGGCTGAGCTCCGGGATGAATATCAGCAGTCCCAGCATCATCGCCATGATCAGCACGAAAGGCGCGGCGCCGGCGAAGATCTGGTTGAGCGTGATGCGCGGGTCGTCCAGGGTGGACTTCACCACGTAGCACGAAATGCCGAAGGGCGGCGTGAGCAGCCCGGTTTCGACGGCCACGGTGGCGATGATGCCGAACCAGATGAGATCCCCGCCCAGCGCCTTCACCACCGGCACGGCGAAGGGCAGCGTGATCACCATGATCGACACCGAGTCGAGGATCGTGCCCAGCAGCAGCACCAGCACGATGAAAGCGATGGTGAAGCCGTACAGGCCGAGCTGCGCCTCGGCGACGAACGCGCTCATCTGCTGCGGCAGGTTCGACATCGCGAGCATCTGGCCGAAGATGCGCGCGGCGAGCAGCAGGAACAGCACCGACACCGTAACGTAGCCGGTCTCCACCATCGTCGCCCACAGCGAGCGCCAGCTGAGCTTGCGCCGCGCCAGGGCGATGAGCAGCGCCCCCGCAGCGCCTGCCGCGGCCGACTCGGTGGGGGTGAAGACGCCGCCGTAGATGCCGCCGAGCACCACGACGATCAGGATCACGATGGGCACCAGCTTCAGCGCGGCGCTGCGCACGCTTTCCATTTCGAAGCGCTGGGGTCCCTGCCCGCCGACATAGCCAGGCGCGAATACCGCCATCAGCACGATGGCCAGGGCCATGAGGGAGGCGAGGATCAGCCCGGGGACGATGGCCGCGAGAAACAGCGCGCCCACCGACTCCTCCGCAATGAACCCGTAGACGATGAGCAGCAGGCTCGGCGGGATCAGCATGCCCAGCACCGAGGTGCCCGCCACCACGCCCACGGAGAACCGCGGCGTGTACCCGAAGCGCAGCATTTCCGGCGTCGCAATGCGCGTGAAAACCGCGGCCGAGGCGATCGACGAGCCGGTCACCGAGGCGAACAAGGCGTTGGCCGCGACCGTGGCCACGCCCAGGCCGCCGCGCAGGCCGCGCAGCGCCCAGCGCGCCACGTCGAAGGCGTCGCGCCCCACGTCCGACACGCTCACCAGCAGCCCCATCAGCACGTATAGCGGCACCACGCCGAAGAAGTAGTTCTTCAAATATTCGCTGGAGCTGCGCGACAGCGTGCGCACGCCGAGCTCCGGGTCGCCGCGGATCAGCCAGATGCCGGCGAAGCCGACCACGATCATCACCACGCCGATCGGCATGCCGCTGTAGAGGAGCAGCACCAGCAGCACGATGCAGGCAAGCCCGATCTGCACATTGCTCAGTCCGCTGGAGGCGATCCAGGCGCCGGCGAGTCCGGCGGCGGCGAGCGCGACGGCCACGCCCCAGCCCGGCCGCTTCGCGCGCAAGGCGGCCTGCGACGCCTGGATCAGGAATTCGAGGCAGGTGGCCGCGGCGCCGAATACGATGACGCCGAAGAAGGGCCACACCGGGAAGGTGAACACGCCCGGGGTGCCGGTGATCTCGTCGCTGGACCAGGCTGTCTCGAAGCGCGGCCAGGTGCCCCAGGCAATCGCCCCGAACACCGCTGCGCCGACGAGGTGATACAGCGCGTTGACCAGCGCGGCGGCGCCGGCATGGCGCGCCTCCAGCCGCTGGATCAGCACCTCGACGCGGGTGAAGCGGCCCACGCGCAGCGTGTTCGGGAAGGCGAGGAACAGGGCGGCCACCACCGAAAAGCCGACGACCTCCGCCGCGCCCTGGATGGGTGCGTCGAACAGGTAGCGCCCGGCGACGTCGGCGCAGATGACGAACGTCAGGCCGAACAGCCACAGCGTGCCGACGCTGTTCATGCCCAGCGTCAGCGCGCCGAATGCGCGCGCGAGGCGCTGCGGGCTCAGAGACCCTTATCCCAGTCCCGCAGCGGCTTGGCCCCCCGCTTGCGTGCTTCCTCCATGAAGATTTTCAGGACCTGGCGCCCGGCATCGCCGTTGCGGCGCGCCCAGTCGCCCGAGACGTCGGGCAGCGCCTGCGCCCACTTCACGCGCTCGGCTTGCGGCATCTCGGAGATACGCACGTTCGGCATCTTGGCTAGCGCGGCCCAGGCCCCCGCCTCCCGCTCCGCCGTGAGATCCGCGCACATCTTCGCGTAATCGCGGCCAAGCTCGCGGAACAGGTCCTGCATGTGCGGCGGCAGCCGGTCGAAGGTGTTCTTGTTCATGGCGAGCGCACCGGAGAACACCGCCCCCAGATCGACCTTCGTGACGTAAGGCGCAACCTCGTGCAGCTTGAACGGCAGCACCCCGGTGATCAGGATCACCGCGCCGTCGGCCACGCCGGTCTGCAGCATGTTGTAGAACACCGGCAGCCCGGCATCCACCGGGATGGCGCCCGTGCCGTGCACGCGGCTTGCGATCGCGCCCGGAGCGAGCAGCTTCTTGCCCTTCAGGTCCTCCAGCTTGGTCACCGGGAACTTGGTGACCAGGTGGTAGGTGTCGGCCACCTGCGCGCCCAGGTAGACGGTGTTGTGCTTGGTCCACTCCGCGGCGAACGCCGGCACCTTCGCCATCAGCTGGTCCTGCACTTCCGCCAGCGCGCGGAAGTCGCCCGTCACGAAAGGCGAGTAGTACGCCGCGTTCTGCAGCGGCTGCTTCGCCGGCTCCCACAGCGAGCCCACCCAGCCGATGTCGGCCAGCCCGTCGCCGATGCCTTCGAGCGTGTTGTTGAAGTCGTACAGCGCGCCGCCGTAGGCTTCGGTCCACTGGATGGTGTCGGGCGACCCGCGTGCCTTGAGGCGCTTGTTCGACTCCGGCACCACCAGCTTCTGCAGCGGAATGGTCCACGGCAGCACCGGCGGATGGCTGGAGCCGATAGTCATCTTGTACTCGCGCGCCGCAGCAGTAGATGCCACGCCTGCGGCGACTGCGACCAGCAAAGCCAAGGCGATCACTTTCCTCATCGGGTCTCCCTTTCCACCATGGAAAAACGCTCGTCCGCGGCCAGGCACTCGGCGAGCGGCAAGCCGAGCTCCTTCCGCACCAGATTGGTTCCCTGCACGATCGACACCATCTTGTAATAGGCGTGGCGCCGGCTCATGCCTTCGCGTCCCATGCCGCAGTCGGAGGCGAGCACCAGCCGCTCGGCCGGGATGTGCTGCAGGGCCTTGCGGATGAGGCCGGCCACCTGCTCGGGGGTCTCCACCTGCAGCGTGTGGTGGTCCACCACGCCGACGGCGACCTTCTTGTCGCGGATGCCCTTGCCGATCGCCTCGAGGTCCATGCCGTCGGAGCTACAGGTCTCGAAAGTGATGACGTCGGCGTCGATGCGCGACAGCGGCTCCAGGGCCGGCGCGTAGCTCGGCTGCTGGGCGAACAGGCGCTGTGCGGCAGGATTGCCCCAGCAGGTATGGCACCAGACCTCGGTCTTCGCGCGCAGGCCGCGCACCGTGTTGTTGAACACCTCGACCATGAAGTCCGGATTGAGGACCTTGTCGCTGAGGCCCTTGGCGGCGAGCAGGTGAATCTGCGGCTCCTCCATCTGGATCACCTTGCAGCCGGCATCGGCCAGCTCGTGCAGCTCCTCGTTGAGCGCATCGCTGATGGCAAGGATCGCCTTGCGCAAATCGCCGTAGTGCCGGTCGCGCACTGCCATGGCGATGAGCTCGGGCATGATGGTGCCGAACTTGACCGGCCGCGGCGTGAGGCGCTGCGCCGCTTTCCAGATCGCGGTGTACTGGAGCTCGCCGCGCCCCACCGGACCAATAAGATCCGGCATCATGCGCGTCTCGAGCACGTCATGCAGGATGTGTCCCGGCTTGTGCGGGAAGCCGGCCTTGCCGCCCGCGCGGTAGAACGCGGCGCCGGAGAAGCCGCTCATGCGCAGCGGCGCGTAGGAAAACCAGTTGTGCCCCGCCACGTCGGCGTCGAAGCGGCAGTCGCCGTCGGTGACGATGTCGAGGCCGGCCGTTTCTTGGTCCCTCAAGTAGGCCGACACCGCGTCCAGGTACTGCTCGCGATAGCCGCGTTCGACCATCGCCTCGCGGAACGCGCGGCGGCCCAGGTTCTCCGTGTACCAGCTCGGACGCGGCAACGAGCCGATGATGGTCGTGGGCAGCACGACCTTCGCCGTCGCGGTCAGCATCTTTCCTCCTCCTCCGCGGGATGCTACCGCAGAAGCGCGAGGGATGCCTCCCACTTCCTAGGGGCGGACCTGGGCGAGGAGCCGGTTGGTCTGCATCAGGCGCTGGATGAGCACCCGGGTGACCGCCTTGTTGAAGCCTGCCTGCAGCGCGTCGGTCGCCGCGCGCAGGGCGGCGGCGCGGATCTCGATGATGGTCACCTCGCCCACCGCCGTGATGGTGGTGGTGCGTCGCGGCGCGCTCTTGGCGAAGTACACC
This sequence comes from Burkholderiales bacterium, assembly GCA_036259215.1. Taxonomy (GTDB): domain Bacteria; phylum Pseudomonadota; class Gammaproteobacteria; order Burkholderiales; family SG8-39; genus SCGC-AG-212-J23. Next base: position 8,680 of record DATACE010000104.1, read on the forward strand.
ATCTCGCCGAAGCAGCCGCCCGGTTCGATGGTGGCGAGCGCCTTCGCTTGCAGGGTCACCTTGACTTCGCCCTTGACCAGCAGATAGCAGCTGTCGCCCTCCTCGCCCTCGCGGATGATGACGCTGCCCGCCGGCAGGGTCTTCCAGCTGCCGATGCGCACCACCTCCCACAGCGCGACGTCGCCAAGGTCTTCGAAGAACGACATGTTGCGCAGCTCGTTGAACTTTTCCGAGTCGGACACCGACTCGCCCACCAGGCGCAGCGTGGTGAACGCCTGGCTGAGGTCCTTGCCGAAATCGAGCCACGAGCCGTAGCGCTGCGCCGGCTCCTTGGCGATCGCCTTGCGCACAATCTGGTCGAGCAGCGGCGGCAGGTCCGGGCGCAGCGTCGACGGCGCGGAGGGTGCGGTGTTCATGATGGCGTAGGCGAGGGCCGCGTGGGTCGCCGCCTCGTACGGCAGCCGGCCGGTGAGCAGGCGGTACATCGTGACGCCCAGCGAGTAGATGTCGGTCTGCTGGGTGAGCGGCTCCATGCGGATCTGCTCGGGTGACATGTAGGCCGGGGAGCCCACTCCGGCGATCTGGGTCGTGGTATGCCCGTGGCGCTGCTGGAAGGAGGCGCCGAAATCGCTCACCTTGGTCTCGCCTGCCCTGGACAGCAGCAGGTTGCCCGGCTTGATGTCCCGGTGAATGATGCCGTGCTGGAAGGCGTACTCGAGCGCTCGAATGCACTTGAAGATGATTTCGACCACCTTGTGCAGCGGCAGCAGGTTGCTCACCCCCGAATGCGCCTCCAGCGTCGTGCCGGCGACGTATTCCATGACCAGGTAGCTGTGGTCGGGCTCCACCACCGCGTCGTAGATCTCGACGATGTGCGGGTGGTTCAGCTTGCCGGCGAGGGAAGCTTCGGCGACGAAGGCCTTGTGCTTCATGCGCTCGGTCTGCGGGTCGGCGTCGCGCTCGAACAGGAATACCTTGATCGCCACCTCCCGCTCGGTGAGCGGGTCGCGCGCGAGGTACACGGAGCTGGTCGCCCCGCTGCCGATCTCGCGGATCAGCGGGTATTTACCGAGTTGCTCCTGCAGCTCGAACTTCATCGATGTGCTCCAGCAGCTCGGCTTCCTGGAAAGGCTTGCCGAGGAAAACGTTGACGCCGAGCGCAGCCGCCTGGCTGCGATGCTTGTCGGCGGTGCGCGAGGATATGATGATGATCGGGATGTCGCGGGTACGCGGCTCGCCGCGCACGTGGCGCGTCAGGTCGAAGCCGTCCATGCGCGGCATCTCGATGTCCACCAGCATGACCGCGGGCAGCGTCTCGCGCAGCTGCTCCAGCGCGTCCAGGCCGTCCTTGGCGGTGATCACCTGGTAGCCCTCGCGCTCCAGCAGCCGGCTGGTGATCTTGCGCACGGTGAGCGAATCGTCCACCACCATGATTACCGGCGCCGACGGGACGCCCTCGGCGTTGCGGGCCATGGTCGGCACCAGCGTGGTCGCCTCGAAGGCCGGCGTGCCGCCGCGCGCGCGCTGCGCCAGCACCACGGGGTTGATGATCGGCACGATGCTGCCGTCGGCGAGCACGGTGGCGCCGGCCATCCACGACACCCGGGCAAGCTGCGGCCCGATGTTCTTCACCACGATTTCCTGGTTGCCGCGCATCTCGTCGACGTGCAGCGCGATGCGCTGGATGCCGCTGCGCAGCAGCAGCACCGAGTTGTAGCCCTGGATGTCGTTGGCGCCGGCGCCGTCGAGCAGCCGCTGCAGCGAATGCAGCGGATAGCTGCGGCCCTGGAACTCCACTTCCTTGGCGGCGTACAGCGCCATCATGGCGTCCGCCTTGAGCCGCAGCACCTGCTCCACCATGGCGGTGGATAGCGCGAACACGCTCGAGCCCGAGCGCACCAGCACGGCCTGGGTGACGGCGAGGGTGAGCGGAAGATAGATCGTGAAAGTGCTGCCTTGGCCGCGCTCGCTTGCGATGTCGATGCGCCCGCCCATCGCCGTGATCTCGTTGCGCACCACGTCCATGCCGACGCCACGTCCGGCGAGCTGCGTCACCGACTCCGAGGTGGACAGGCCCGAGGCGAAGACCAGCTGCAGCCGCTCGGCTTGCGACAGCGCCTGTCCCGCCGGCACGATGCCCCTTTCCAGCGCCTTGTCGTAGAGCCGCCCGGTGTCGATGCCGGCGCCGTCGTCGCTCAGGATGAGCGCGATCTCGTTGCTTTCCTGCCGCAGGGTGAGCGCGATGCGCCCGGTTTCCGTCTTGCCCGCCGCCGCGCGCTCCTCGGCAGTCTCCAGCCCGTGCGCCAGCGCGTTGCGCAGCATGTGCTCGAGGGGCGCGCCGATGCGCTCGAGCACGCTGCGGTCGACTTCGACCTCGGCTCCGGTGATCTCCAGCTGCGCCTTCTTGTGCAGCTCGCGCGCGCTCTGACGCACGACCCGGTGCAGGCGCTCGTTCAGCGTGGAGAACGGCATGGCGCGCATGCGCATGAGCTCCTGCTGGACCTCGCGATTGGTACGTCCCTGCTGCAGCAGCGCGGCGTCGGTCTCGCCGAGGTTGCGCGCGAGTCCCTGCTGGATGGCGATCACGTCGTTCAGGCTTTCGGCCATGAGGCGCGTGAGCTCCTGCAAGCGCGTGTAGCGGTCGAACTCCAGCGGGTCGAAGTCGCTGCGGCGCTCTTCCAGCACCGACAGGCGCGACTGCATCTGGCTGTCGGCCTGGATCTCCACCTCGCGCAGCTGGCCGCGCAGGCGCGCGACGCTTTCCGAGAGCTCGCCCAGCGCATGCTTGATGGAGCGCAGCTCTGCCTCCACGCGGGAGCGTGCGATGCTCACTTCCCCGGTCTCGTTGATCAGGTGGTCGAGGACCTCGGCGTTGACCCTCAGCATCGCTGCCGCCGACTGGGGCTTCTCGATCTCGGCCTCCTGGGGCTGCGCAGCCGGCGCGGCCAGGCGCTCCAGGTCGACGCTCAGCCGGTCCAGCTTCTCTTCGAGCTCGGCGAAAAGCTCCGCCGGCAACGCGCCGTCCCCGACGGCCGCCTCGATGCGGCTTTCCATCAGGTGGGTCAGCTCCCCGAGGCGGATGGCCCCGGCCATGCGAGCGCTGCCCTTCAGCGTGTGCAGGGCGCGGCGCAGCGCATGCGAGGCCTGCTCGTCCGCGGGGTTTGCCTTCCAGTCGCGCAGATCCGCGCCGATGGCGGGCAGCAGCTCGCGCGCCTCCTCCAGGAATACCGGCAGCAGCTGCTCGTCGAAGTCGTCGTGCAGCGCACGCTTGTCCGTGCTGCCCGCCACGGGGTCAGGCGGCACAGGACGATGAATGACTGCAACCGGCGCCGGAGGCGACTCCAGGCGCATCGCGAGTTCGCGCACGCTGCGCGCCTCCTCGGCGGCCTCCCCGGCAGGCTCGCCGCGCGCGATGGCCTGCGCCATGGCGCGCAGCCGGGCGACCGCCGCCTGCAAGACGTGGGCATCGGTCTCCCGGGTGGCTTGCCGGGCGAAAGGGATCCAGTGCTCCAGCGCGCCGGCGAGTCCGGCCACCTCGGAGAACCCGGCGGTGTTCGAGCTGCTCGCCAGGGTATGCGCCGCGCGCATGAACTCCTCTGACGGCTCGCTGCCCGGCGCCGCGCGCCAGCGGGCAAACTCGCGTTCCAGGACCTCCACGTGGCCGGCGGCTTCCTTGGTATAGATGTCCAGGAAAGTGGACTGCTCGTCGGCCGACTTCAGGCCACGCGCCAGCGATATCAGCTCGGCGGCGTCGATTTCGCCGGTCAGGCTATGCTCGCGCAGCTTTTCGACCCACCCGCCGAACGCTTGCGTGGCCCGGACGACGAGCTCAAGCAGGGCCTCGGTTGCCGGACGCTTGTGCTCGAGCCACACGTTCATCAACTGCTCGATCTCCCAGGCCACCTCGCCCAGGTCCATGAGGCCCACCATGCGGCCGCTGCCCTTGAGGGTGTGGAAGCCGCGCCGAATGCGGGTCAGCGCCTCGACGTGGTTCGCCTGATCCCGGCACAACGGCACTGCGGACTGGATGCTCTGCAGCACTTCTTCCGCCTCGTCCAGGAAAATGCCGAGGAGCTCCGGATCGACGCCGGCGCGCGCGGCCGAGTGTCCCTGCAGCGCTTCGGCGGGCAGCCGGTCAGTGATATCCGCCCGCTCTTCGGGCTGGGGCTGCATGCGCCTGCCGTAGCGCTGGAAGAAAAGATCGATCGCCTGCTCGGCGGGCTCCCGGCCGTTGAGGCACGGGGCGAGGTAAAAGCCCACGCTACTCAGGCCCTCGGCGATCCAGTCCATCTCCTCCGCCGCCGGCTTCGGCCGCAGCGCCGCGCAGGCGCCGATCAGGTTCTCGCAGATCCCGACCGCTTCGGCGGCCCGCTCGAACCCGAGCACCTTGAGAGCGCCGTGGATCTGGCGCGCGTAGGGCCCGAGGCCCTCCAGCGAGTCGCGCTTGCCGGGGTCGCGCGCGAAAGCGTCCAGCACCTGCTCCATGTGCTGCAGATTGGCGATGATCTCCTTGGCCACTTGCGCGCGCAGCTGCAGGGCGCCGATTTTCTGCACCAGGTCGGCGCGCAAGCCGGCGGGCGGCTCGCTGGTCGAGCTGCCCTTCGCCGAGTCGAGCAGCCAGCCGCCCAGGATGACGATCTGCTCCTCCAGGTCCGCGGGCGGGCTGGTGAAATGGTCGATGACGCTTTCCACCAGCAGAAAGGCCGACGCCATCTCGATCACCATGTACTGGTTCTGGCGCGGATAGGGATCCGGGAGGTGCTTGGCCACGAGCGCTATCGCGTCAAGCAGCTTGATCATGTGCTGGTTGCGCAGCTCTCCCGCCTTGGCCTTGAACGAGGCGACCAGCTCGCGCAGCCGCGCCGCGCTTTTCTGCTCGCCGGATACGTATTGCACCCATGCCGACTTGAGCGCCTCCAGGCGCGAGTGCATGTCGTACAGCGCCGCCTCGAGCCACTCCATGTTGAGATCCAGGCTGGGCGCGGCGGCTTCTGCGGCGGGGAACAGGGCGTCGAGCTGGTAGAGCTGCCGTATCTCGCGGGTAAGCGGCGATGCGCTGCGCGGCTTGCCTACCGCGTACAGCAGCTCGCGCAGCAAGCCCTCGTTGACCGCGTTCGACCCGCACGCCAGGTCGCGCATCTGGAAATCGATGCGGTTGCACAGCGCCTTGCTTGCCGCCAGCCAGTCCGGATCGGCGGGCGCCGCCAGGAGCTCCATCAGCCCTTTCGCGACCCACCATTGGCCACGCGGCTCGGGCAGCTGCTCGGCCACCTGGTGGAGCGCGTCGAGCGCCTGCGTCATGCGCTCCAGCCCCGAAGGCTGGCTGCGCAGCCAGCCCAGTAGCCCGCGCTGGAACTGCGCGCGTTGCGCGCGCAGAAAACCCGGCAGTTCGTCCGCGCTCAGCGTCTTGGGATCCGGGTGCGGCGGCGCGAGCGCCGACAGATCCGGGAAGAACAAGTCCTTCTCCGCGCTGCCGGGCTTGCCCTGGAACGCGCCCAGCTCGCGGTACACCGGGAACAGCCGCAGCGGCACGTTCGGCTGTCCGCGCTCGAGCCCCTCGACGAACTCCTTGAGCGTAGACACCGCCTTGTCGATAAGCGCCATGGTGTCAGGGCTGGCGCGCGCAGTGGTCAGGCCGGAGAAGCTTGCCTCGATGGCCTCGCAAAAGCGCGTCGCGCCGTTCAGGCCCACCATGCGAAGCGCGCCGCTGACCTGGTGGAGGTGGTCCGAGCATCCATGCAGCACCGCCGTATCCTCGGCGTTCGCCGAAAAGCGGGCGATCTGCTCCCGCACCACCGACAAGGCCTGGTTGACCTCGGCGGTGATCCAGGAGAGCAGCGTGGAGTCGGGGTTCGCCATGCGTGGTGTGCGGGTTCGCCTTCGGCTCAGGCCAGCTTGAAGCCCGAGACCGAGCTCTTCAGTCCCTCCGCGAGGGTGGTAAGGCGCGCCGCGGACGCGGCGGTCTTTTTCGTGCCTTCGGTGGTCAGCTGGGTAATCGCGAGAATCGCCTTCATGTTGGCGGCGACCCTGGCCGCCGAGGCGGCCTGCTGCTCGGTAGAGGCGGAAATACCGCCGATGAGCTCCGCCAGCCGGTTGGAGACCTGCTCGATCTCGCGCAGCGCCTCGCCCGCCTCGTCGGCGGTCTTGGTTCCGTCCACCACGCCGCGGGTGCTGCGCTCCATGGCCTCCACCGCATCCTGCGTGTCGCGCTGAATGCTCTTCACGATGGCGCCGATGTGCTTGGTCGCCTCCGCGGAGCGCTCGGCGAGCCGCTGCACCTCTTCGGCCACCACGGTGAACCCGCGGCCGGCCTCGCCGGCCGAGGCGGCCTGGATGGCGGCGTTCAGCGCGAGCACATTGGTCTGCTCGGTGATGTCCGAGATGAGCTGCACGATCTCGCCGATCTCCTGCGAGCTCTCGCCCAGGCGCTTGATGCGCTTTGAGGTTTCCTGGATCTGCTCCCGGATGTCGTTCATGCCGCGGATCGCGTTGTGCACCGCCTGGGCGCCTTTTTCCGCGGCGCTGAGCGAGGTGCGCGCCACCGAGGCCGAATCGTTCGCGCTCTTGGACACCTCGTGCATCGACAGCGTCATTTGCGCCACCGATTGGCCCGTGCCCTGGATCTCCGCCGCCTGCTTCTGCGCTGCCTGCAGCAGCTGGCCGCTGACCGCCTGGGCCTCCTGCGTTGCGGAGGTCACCTGCTGGGCGGCTCCCGTGATGCCGGTGACCAAGCGGCGCAGCTCGTCGATGGTGTAGTTGATGGAGTCGGCGATGGCGCCGGTCACGTCCTCGGTCACCTTCGCCCGCACCGTGAGGTCGCCGCTCGCGAGGTTGCCGATCTCGTCGAGCAGCCGGAGAATCGCATCCTGGTTGGCGCGATTGGCGCGCTCACTCTCATCCGCGCGGCGCCGGCTGTCGCCCACGTACACCTTGCCGATCATGAGCAGCACCAGCAGCGCAAGAGCGGAAACCGCACCCAGGGCGACGAAATTCCACTGGCGCTTCTCCTGCTCGGCGTCGTAGGCCGCGGCAAGCCGCTCGGCCGAGCCCAGCAGCGCCTCGCTGTCGTTGAACAGCTCGAAGCTCGCGCGCTTCGCGTTCACCAGGCTTTGCTGGTTGCCCAGGATGGCGCTCACCGCCCGCTGGTACTCCTTGAACGCGCTTTCCAGCTCACCGACTTTGCCGCGCAGGTCCGGGTCGGTTACCCGCTGGATGCGCATGGACTCGCTGCCCTGCAGCAGCCCCTGCAACGTGCTGCGGTAGGTGTTGGTGTCCTTGCCTAGCAGGAAGGCCACCTCCGGGTCGACGACCGCCTCGGCGAGCATGATGTTCGCGTTCTTCGCCATCCGCTGCGTGAGCATCATGAGCTGCGCCGTGATGGCGTTCTGGCGCGCCGAGCCTCCGCTTTGCACGCTGAGCGCGGCGATCTCGTCGGCAAGCTCCTGCAGCACGGGGTTGTTCAGGTTGATCGCGCGCACCGACTGGCCCAGCGCCACCAGGTTGCGCTCCTCCGAGATCACCAGTGCGGCATTGCGCTCGTTCTTCCTCCACTCGGCGTTGAGGAGATCGAGGGCAGGCCGCACGTTCGCCGGGCTGGGCGGCAGGCTAACTTCGGCGATCGCCCCGCCTTGCGTGAGGAACCTGAGCAGGCTTGCGAACTCGTCGCGGCTCTCGCGCAGCTGGCGGAATGCCGCGGCATTGCCCTGGGAAGCCTGCTGGGCGGCCTTGGCCAGGCGCTGTGAAAGCATGCGGATCTTGCCCGCCGTAGCGATGTACAGCGTGTTGAAGGCGCCTTGGCGGGCGTCCACCACGACGATGCCGGCATCAAGAGCCAGCAGCGCCACGAGCGCGACGGTGAGCAGCTGCAGCTGCCGACCGATCGGCAGCTTGCCGATAAGCCATAGCGGCCTGGAGAAGAAGCTGCTCTTCTGGGCGGCAGGGACCGCCGCTGCGCGCGGCGCGGCCTGTTCCGTTGCCGGGGCGCGGCCGAGGAACGGAAGCCTGAGGGCTAGCTTGAATGCCATGTAGATCTCCCTATCGCAGGAACTTGCCGTCGCGGCCGATGATCGTCAGGTCGACGAACTTCGAGCCGGTGTGGCTTTTGGGCGAGTAAGTGACGTAGAAGCCGCCGAGGTCCACGTCCAGCTTCTCCATCGCGTCGACGAACTTCTCGCGCGTGAGGTCGCGGCCGGTGCGCCGCAGGCCCTCCACCATCACCTTGGCGACGAGGAAACCCTCGATGGCGCTGAAGTTGTAATCGGTGAGGCCGGCCTTCTTCGACAGCTGCTGGTATTCCTTCACCACGGGCACCGCGGCGCCCCACGGAAACGGCACCACCTGTGAGATCGCTACCCCGGTGCCGTCATCGCCCAAGGCATCCGCCAGCGCCTTGCTGCCGACAAAGGACACGTTGTAGAAAGTGGCGGCGCTGCCGGCGCGCTTCATTTGGCGGATGAACTCCGCGCACGAAGTGTAGGCGCTGATCATCACGACCGCGTCGGGCTTGGCGACATGGATCGCCTTGACGGCGCCTTCGACCTTGACCGTGTTGCGTTCCACGGTACCGAGCGCCGAGATCTTCAGCTTGCGCTTGGCCATGGCGATCTCGACGCCCTTCAGCCCCGCCTGCCCGTAGGCGTCGTCCTGGTAGAACACGGCGATGTTTTTGCCCCCGGTCGATACGACCTGCTCGACGATCGCCTCTGTCTCGTCGTAATAGCTGGCCCGCACGTGGAACACATAGCGGTTGAGCGGCACGCGCAGCGCCTCCGCACCGGTGAACATGCCCACCAGCGGTACTTTCGCTTGCGTAACCACCGGCAGGTGCACCACCCCGGTCGGCGTGCCGACATAGCCCAGAAGCGCGAACACCTTGTGCTCTTCGATCAGCTTCCTGCTCGCCGCGGGGGCGCGCGCCGCCTCGTAGAAGTCGTCCTCAGTGACCAGCTCGAGCCGGCGTCCATGCACGCCGCCCTTTTCGTTCACGTGTTCGAAGTAGGCCCGGATGCCGTTGCGCATCTGGATGCCGAGCTGCGCCGCAGGGCCGGAGAACACGGCGGCCTGGCCAAGCAGGATGCGCTCGTTCGTGACACCCTGGGCGATGGCGGCAGGGGTCGCGAGGACCGCCAGAAGCAGGATCAGGTTTTTCATCATCGTGCCTCCTCAGATTTCGACCGCGAGGAAGTCCGGATGCTGGACCAGCCGCGGCAGATCGAGCTCCTTCCATCGCCGGCCCTCGGCGTCGGCGTAACGGCCGCGCGCCCAAGGAGCCGGCTCGCCGCCGGCCGGCTCGAGCTGGCCGGAATTGCGAAGACCCAGGGAGCGGTCCACAAGCAGCGCTGCGCCCAGGCGGAAACGCTCGCCCAGCAGCAGCAGCCGCGACTGCTCCCCGGCCACCGCCGGGCTCAACCCCAGGAAGGCGGCGAAATCCACCACGCTGTAGAGGTTGCCGCGGATGTTCGTCACGCCCCTGAACCAGGGCCGCGTAAGCGGCAGCGCGGTAATCGGCGGCACCGGCAGGACCTCGCCTGCTTCCGCCAGATCGACCAGCCATGCCTCCTCGCCCACTTGCAGGCCGAGCTTCGATGGGGTGCGTCCCGCGCCGGCCTTGCGCAGACGCTCCGCGAGCTCGCGCTGGTAATCCCGCAGCGAGATCCGCGCTGCCATCAGCCCAGCGCCGAGATCTTGGCCAGAAGGTCGGCCTGCTTCACGGGCTTGACGATGTAGTCCCGGGCGCCCTGGCGCAGCCCCCAGACCTTGTCGGTCTCCTGCCCCTTGGTGCTGCAAATGATCACCGGGATGCCCCGGGTGGCTTCGTCGTTGGTGAGCGTGCGAGTCGCCTGGAAGCCGTTCTGGCCGGGCATCACCACGTCCATCAGCACGAGGTCGGGCTTGAGCTGTTTTACCTTGGCGAGGGCCTCCTCCGCGCTTGCGGCGCTGCTGACCTTGTAGCCGCTTTTCGAGAGCATGTCGGTAAGGTGCTGGCGGTCGGTCGGCGAGTCGTCTACGACCAGGATGTTCTGGATGGGCATGGCGATGACCTATGGGTTAAGACGAAACCGGCGGGTTGACCGTCTCCTGGACGGCCTGGACCAGGCCCTCCTTGGTGAACGGCTTGGTGAGGTAGCGGTCGGACCCGGCGAGGCGGCCGCGCGCGCGGTCGAATACGCCGTCCTTGCTGGACAGCATGATGACCGGCGTGGATTTGAGCTGGGGGTTCTGCTTGATGAGAGCGCAAGTCTGATAGCCGTCCAGCCGCGGCATCATGATGTCGACGAAGATGACGCGGGGCTGGTGATCGCTGATCTTGGCCAGCGCATCGAAGCCATCCTCGGCCAGGATGACCTCGAACCCGGCCTGGCGCAGGAACATCTCGGCGCTGCGCCGGATCGTGTTGCTGTCGTCGATGACCAGGACCTTGATGGGTCCCGCGTGCGCCTCGCCCACTTCGCCTGCCTCCCCCGAGTCAGTTTTCCGGCCGAGTCGTTCTTTATTGGTATCAGGCCGTTAGTGAAATATTTTCATGTGGAATAGTACCTTTCCGGCGGGCTGAAGCAACAAAATAAGTCACGCTTTCCGGTCATTCGCCGGATGAGGATTACCGTTCTGTCCCGTCAGGCGATCCGCGGCGGCTGAAGCGTCAGTGCATCAGGCGGGGAAGCCAGGTGGCCAGCGGCGGAAAGGCAATGATGAGGGCGATGAGCAGCAGCACGCACGCGATGAACGGCGCCGCGGCGAAATAGATGTCGCGCATCGTGGTGCCCGGCGGCGCCACGCCCTTCATGACGAAAAGCAGCAGCCCGAACGGCGGCGTGGTGTAGCCCACCTCCAGCGCGAGCAGCATGATCAGCCCGAACCAGGTGAGGTCGAAGCCCAGCGTGCCGGCGAGCGGGAAGAAAATGGGCGCGGTCAGCAGCATCATGGACAACTGGTCCATGAAGCAGCCGAGGAAGAAGATGATCGCCATCATGACGAGAAGCATGCCCAGCGCCGTGACGTCGAACTGCGTCGCCCAGGCAATCAGCCCGCTCGAGGCGCCCGAGAAGGCGAGCAGCTGGCTGAAGGTGGCCGAGCCGAAAATGATGAGGAAAGCCATCACGGTGATGCGCAGGCCCGCGTCCACCGACTGCTTGAAAGCCTTCCAGGTGAGCTTCAGGTAGCAGGCGGCGAGCACCATCACCCCCATGCAGCCGATGGCGGCCGCCTCCGTGGGGGTGGCGAGCCCCGTGACCATGATGCCGATGACCAGCACGATGACCGCGCTCATCGGCACGATGTCGAGCAGCACGAGCTTCAGCTTCTGCGCCAGCGGCACCGGCTCGACGACGTAGCGCGGCGCGGCGCCCGGCGCTACCACGGTCCAGCCGAAAATGAGCGCCGTGTAGAGCAGCGCGAGGATCAGCCCGGGCAGGACCCCAGCGAGCAGCAGCGCGCCGACGTCGGTGCGGCCGAGGGTAGCGAGCAGGACGGCGAGCGCCGAAGGCGGGATGATCACGGCGAGGCCGCCGGTCCCCATGATGGGGCCCATCGACAGGTACTTGCTGTAGCCGCGCTTCATCATGTCCGGGACCATGAGCGAGCCCAGCAGCGCGGTGGAGCCCATGCTCGAGCCCGATAGCGCGGCGAAGCCCGTGCCGCCCGCCACCGTGACGTAGGCGAGCCGCCCGGGAAGGTTTCCCATCAGGCGGTCGACCGCGTTGAAGAGCTTGGCGGCGAGGCCGGTGTAGTAGAACAGCTCGCCCATCAGCAGGAACATGGGAATCGGCACGAGGGCGAAGCTGGTCATCGCACCGAAGCCGCTGTTCAGCATCTGCACGATGCCGATCGTGCCGCCCATGAAGAGCAGCGCGCCGACGATGTTCGCCGCGAGGAACGCCATGGCGATCGGCATCCCGCCGAGCATCAGCGCGACGATGAGCCCGAAGAGCAGCCCGCTCGTCGCGTACCAGGCCATCAGGTCTTCGGCCCGCCGTAGGGGCTTTCGCGGCGCGCGAGGAGGCGCAGGAACTCGAGCGCCATCATGCCGAACGAAAGCGGCATGCAGGCCATGAGCATCCAGCGCGGCGCGTCGAACGAGCGCACGTCCTTTTCGTTCTGCAGATAGTCCTGCAGCGTGACGGCGCCGCCGTACCAGGCGAGCACCGCTGACACCGCGAGGCAGAGCACGAGCACGCC